>JAAUYX010000052.1 GCA_014804905.1 Desulfovibrio sp.
GATGGAAAAGCCGAGCGCATAGAGGCCAGCGAAGGTGCCGATGATGGACACCGGCACGGCGATGCAGGGGATGAGCGTGGCCCTCCAGTTCTGGAGAAAGACAAAGACCACGATGAACACGAGGATCATGGCCTCGAGCAGGGTGCTGATGACCTCGTGGATGGACTCGAGGACGAAGTCGTTGGTATCGACCACGAGCCTGAATTCCATGCCATCGGGCATGGTCTTGGCNATCTCNGCGAGGCGCGCGGTCACGCGGTCGCCNGTGGCGATGGCGTTGGCCCCCGGGAGCAAGTAAACCGCACCCATGCAGGCGGGCATGCCGTCAAAGCGCGAGGANACGCTGTAGTCGAGGCCGCCGAGCTTGATGTCGGCCACGTCCTTGAGGCGCAGCATGGCGCTGTCCGGCCCGGTGCGGACGATGATCTCGCCGAACTGCTCGGGNGTNACNAGNCGCCCCAGGGTGTCNATCTGCCAGGTGAGCTGGGTTCCCTCCGGTGCGGGCATTTCGCCGAGGCGTCCGGGCGCGAACTGGGAATTCTGTTCCTGGATGGCGGCCGCCACCTGCTGCGTGGNGATGCCGTACTTGGCGAGNTTGTCNGGCTGNAGCCAGATGCGCATGGAATAGTTGCGGTTGCCGAACACCGAGCAGTCGCCCACGCCGGCCACGCGCTTGAGCTCGTCCACCACGTTGATCTGCATCCAGTTGTGCAGATAGACCTCGTCATAGCGGCCATTGGGCGAGAAAAAGGAAAATACCTGGAGCATGGCGGGCGAGCGCTTGACCACGGTGACGCCCTGCTGGCGCACCTCCTGGGGCAGCGTCGTCTGGGCGAGATTGACCTTGTTGTTCACGTTGACGAGCGCCATGTCCGGGTCGGTATCCAGCGAAAAATACACGTTGATNGTGCCGGANCCGGAGCCCGAGGCGGCCGTGGANGTCATGTAGAGCATGTTTTCCACGCCGTTGATGTTCACCTCCAGGGGTGCCAGCACCGTGGAGGCGATGGTCGCNGCCGAGGCGCCCGGATAGCTCGCGCTCACGTTGACCGTGGGCGGCACGAGGTCCGGGTACTGGGCGATGGGGAGCGCCGTCATGGCGAGCAGGCCCACCAGCGTGATGACGATGGAGATGACCGAGGAAAGGATGGGACGGCGGAGAAAGAGATTCGGTTTGGCTGATACTGCCATTGNGCGTACCTGTGTCCGGCGGGCCGGAGCCNTTTGCCGGTTATTGCTTGCCCTGTTCCTGGCCTTCGGACTGCTGCTTCGCCTTCTGCTGCGCCTGGAGCTCTTCCTCGGGGGGCACCACGCGCACCTTGGCGCCGGGCCTGGCCTTGACCTGGCCCTCGCTGATGATGCGGTCGCCGGGCTCGAGGCCGGANTCGATGAGGTANNGGTCGCCCACGGTGACGCCGATGNNCACNGGCCGGATGGAGACCACGTCGTCCTTGTCCAGNGCCATGACCGANGCGCCCTTCTGGGTGATGGANACGCACTTCTGNGGCACGAGGATGGCGTTTTTCAGCACGTCGCCCGACATNTAGATGCGCACNTACTGGCCGGGCATGATGGANNGGTCGGCATTGGTGAACACCGCGCGCGCCTGNATGACGCCCGTGGTGGGCTGCACCTGGCTGTCGATGAAGGTCACNTNGCCCTCNCCNTNNTACATGCGGCCGTCGAGCAGGCGCAGCTTCGCCGTATANTGNNCGTNGGGCGGNAACTCNAGCTTGCCCGCCGCGGCGAGCTGCTGNCGNAGCATCCGCTCGGGCGCGGCGATGGAAAAGTCGATATACATGGGGTCGGTCTGGTTCACATAGGTGAGNAGCGAATTGTTGCTCACNAGGTTGCCNGGGGTGTAGTTCTCCTTGCTGCTGTAGCCGGAGACCGGGGCNGTNACNTGNCAGTAGTCGAGATTGATCTGNGCCTGCCTGAGCTCCGCCTTGGCGGTNTCGTAGGCGGCNCGGGCGGCGTCGCGCTCCTTCTGGGAGACGGCGTTCTTCTGGTAGAGCGGGCGCACGCGCTGCCANTCGCGCTCGGCATTGATGTACTGNGCCTGNGCCTGCTNCATNCGCGCCTCGTACTGGTCGCGCTCGAGCTGGAAGAGCAGNTGCCCNTCCTTGACGAANTCCCCTTCNTNATAGAGGCGCTTCTCGATGATGGCCTCNACGCGCGAGCGCACCTCNACGGCGCGCGAGCCCGANGCCTGNGCCTGGTATTCNGCGGGCCANGGCGCGTCGGCCACCNTNACNTCATACACGGCCACGGGCACGAGCGGNATCTGCCCGGCTTTTTTGGCGTCGTCACAGGCGGCGAGCGCGAGCGAGAACAGGAGCACCAGGCCGGAAAAAACGGCTGTGCGAAGGGAAAGGGGTCGAGTCATGCGTCACTCCGGANTCGCGCTGCGCGCGCTGAAAAGCCTTGTGGAGCAAGGGCGTCAGGGCCGTCGCAGTGCTGCGGCGGGGATGGCGACGGTGCGAACCCCGTTTCTAAGCACATCGGCGGCGAAAAAGCAAGAAAGCGCGCGCGGCAAGGGGCTGGAAGCGGCTATCGGAAATCGACAATGATTCCAGTGGGATAGATTACCGTATTCTGCGTAAATAATTAATTGGAATAATTGAAGAAAAAATTTTTCATTNCCACCCGGGACCTTCTCGGCCCCGTTTNCCCGGAAGGTCGCCTACGCGGGCGTGTCCGGGGCGAGGCGGGCGCGCAGATGGCGGGCCTGGCGGCTCGCCATCTGGAGGAAGGCCACCCACCAGATGGTGGTCTTGAGCAGCTGCACGCGCTCGAAGCGGTGGCGCTCGTCCTCGGAGCGCAGGGAGGTGATCTCGAGGCTCTTTTCCACGCCGTTCTCGTCAAAAAAGACCACGCGCAGGNCGGCGCGCTGCATGCTGNGGATNGNGNCCGNGGAAAAAAGCGAGATGGTCCTGTCGGAAATTTCCGTGGCNCNNAGNGANGTGGTGAGCTGTTCGGAGCCNGNNGCNANGNCCACGGGCTGCCCGTTGATGAGCANTTCCACGCGGGCGAGGTTGGCGAGGTTGATGCGGCTNCTGATGATGACCTTGCTCTGGCGCAGCATCCGGTAATAGAACACGCCGAGCTCTTCCGANGCGCCGATGATGACCGTGGTCTGCGTGTCNGGCGTGAAGACGCCGAGGCTCGCGGTCATGCCGGAATCGTCGGCGATCTTGCTCTTTTCCTGGGCAACGGCCTCAACGATGCGCGCGGCCTTGCGCTTTGATTCCATGAGCAGGTAGATCAGGAAGATGACGCATACCGCGCCGAGCGCGTACTCCATCCGCACCTCGCCGGGCCGGGGAAGTTGCGGGCGCGTNCGCCCTTCCGGCCCATTGCTTAACCACTAATCCGGCAGGGCCGCGGCGTCAATCCTCAAGGCGGATGCGCTGGCGGCCGCCTGCGCGGGCGGCCAGCAGTTCCGCCAGCACGGGCACGGCCGAGGCCATGGGGGCGCCCATGTCGTCGAGATCGCCCAGGCCCAGCGGGCAGCGCACGGCCGCAAGCTCCGCGTCCGGCACGCCCGCGGCCCTGAGCGCCGCCCAGACGCGCTCNCGCTCCGCCCGCGTGGCCCACAGGCCCACAAAGAAGGCGTGGCTCGCCAGCACATCCTCCAGGGCGCGCGTGGCCGCGGCCTCGTCCTCGGGGAAGATGCAGACAAAGTGCCTGCGCCCGATGCCGCAGCGCGCCACCGCGTCCTCCTCCGGCGCAAGCCGCAGGAAACGGCGCANGCCGGGGATNTCCGGCGCGGCCCCCGTGGAATCCGGGACATCTTCCGGCGTGCCGTCNCCCGCTTCCGCTTCAGGGAGCGCGCCGGCGTCCCACAGGGCCATGTCAACCGCAAAGCCGCATTCCGCGGCGAGGCGCGCGAGCGCACGGGCCACGGGACCGTCCCCCAGGAGCAGGAGCACCGGAATGTCGCCGCCGTCCGGGNCTTGCGTCTCGGTGGGCGTGAGNGAGAGCGGGGCGCCGTCCAGCAGCGGATGCCTGTCAGCGGAGGCCATGCTGCCCTCCCGCAGCNCCCGCCGCGCCGGCCTTGCCGTTCTCTCCGTCACCGCCTTCCTCTCCGTCCTCCCCATCNGGCCGCACATAGCCGCAGCCCTTGACCGGGCAGAGCACCTTGACGCCGTCGCGGCGCTTTTTTTCCACAAGATAGGGCGAGCCGCAGCGCGGGCAGGGGCCGGGCACGGGCCTGTCCCAGAGGGCGAAATCGCACTGCGGGTACTGGTCGCAGGAATAAAAGACCTTGCCGCGCCTGGTGCTCTTTTCCACCAGNGTGCCCTTGCCGCATTTGGGGCAGGCCACGCCCGTGGAGAACGGCGCGGCGTAATCGCACTCGGGATAGCCCGTGCAGGCGATGAAGCGGCTCCCGGTGCGCGAGGTCTTGATGACGAGGTCGCGGCCGCAGCGCGGGCACTGGCCCACCTTTTCATACTGCGGCTTTTCCGGCGTCACGGCCTCCACCTTGCCGTCCTCGTTGCGGGCGAAATTGCTGGTGTAGCGGCATTCCGGGTAGCCCGTGCAGGCGAGGAAGGCCCCGGCCTTGCCGAACTTGATGACGAGCGGCTTGCCGCATTCCGGGCAGGGCACGTCCGTGGGGAGGCCGCCCTTGACGCTGCGCATGTTCTTCGCCGCCGCGTCCAGCGTGGGATTGAAGTCCGCGGCGAAGGAGCGCAGAAGGTCCACCCAGTCCACGCCGCCCTCGGCCACCTTGTCGAGCCCTTCCTCCATATGCGCGGTGAAGCCCACGTCCATGAGCTTGCCGAAATGCTCCACGAGCTGCTTGCAGACCACGCGGCCCAAGTCCGTGGGCACGAAGCGCCGCGCCTCGAGGCGCACATAGTCCCGGTCCTGCAGGGTGGAGATGATGGCCGCATAGGTGGAGGGGCGCCCGATGCCGCGGTCCTCCAGTTCCTTGACGAGGGTCGCCTCGCTGTAGCGCGCCGGGGGCTGGGTGAATTTCTGCTCCTTTTCCAGCTTTTCGAGGCGCAAGCCCTGTCCCTTGGCGAGCGGCGGCAAAAGCGCGCCGTCCTCCTCCTTCGCGCGCGGCCAGGCCGCGAGATAGCCGGGGAAGAGCAGGCGCTCGCCTTTCGCCTGCCACTGCGTGTGCCCGCAGGTGATGGCAGCCGTGGTGTCGTGGAAGCGCGCCGACGCCATTTGCGAGGCCACGAAGCGCGACCAGATGAGGCTGTAGAGATTGTACTGCTCCGGCGGCAGCCACTGGCGCACCAGTTCCGGGGTGAGGTTCACGTCCACGGGCCGGATGGCCTCGTGCGCGTCCTGCGCGCCGCCCCTGGCCTTGTAGATGCGGGCGCGCGGCGGCAGGTAGTCCTTGCCGAAATTCTCGCCGATGAAGGCCTTGGCCGCGGCGCGGGCCTCGTCGGCGATGCGCGTGGAATCCGTGCGCATGTAGGTGATGAGCGCGGTGAGGCCGCGCTCGCCCAGTTCCACGCCCTCGTAGAGGCGCTGGGCGATGCTCATGGTGCGCTTGGCCCCGTAGGACAGGCGCTGGTTGGCCGCCTGCTGGAGGGTGGAGGTGATGAAGGGCGGCTGGGGCGCGCGCTCGCGCTCCTTTTCCTCCACCTTTTCCACCACAAAGGGCTTGCCGCTGATGGAGGCCGTGAGCGCGTCGGCCTCGGCTTCGTTGCGCACCTGGGCCTTCTTGCCGGAAATTTTCGTGAGCTCCGCGCGGAAAAGCGGCGGCTCGTCCGCGGCGAGCAGCGCGTGGAAAGGCCAGTATTCCTCGGGCACGAAGGCCTCGCGCTCGGCCTCGCGCTCCACGATGAGGCGCAGCGCCACGGACTGCACCCGGCCCGCGGAAATGCCGCGCTTGATGGTTTTCCAGAGCAGGGGCGAAATTTTGTAGCCCACGAGGCGGTCGAGCACGCGCCGCGCCTGCTGCGCGTCCACCAGCTGGGAATTGAGCTCGCGCGGGTGGGCCAGGGCGTCGCGCACCGCGCGCTCCGTGATTTCGTTGAACTGGATGCGCTTGATGTCCTTCGCCTTGTCGCGGATGAGCTCGGCCACATGCCAGGCNATGGCCTCGCCCTCGCGGTCCGGGTCCGGCGCGAGATAGACCGTGTCCGCCTTGGCGGCNGCGGCGCGCAGGGCGCTNACNACATCTTTCTTCTTGTCGATGATCTCGTATTGCGGCGCAAAGTCGTTGGCCTCGTCCACGCCGAGCGAGCTCGCGGGCAAATCGCGCACATGCCCCACGCTCGCCTGCACCGAATAGCTCGGCCCGAGGAACTTCTTGATGGTCTTCACCTTGGCGGGAGACTCCACGATGATCAGTTGCCTGGCCATGCCTGTGCCCTTTGCGTTTGCGGTTTCCTCATCTCACGCAGGGGCAAGATACGTCAAACGCCCGCGGCGTCAAGTGCGCGGGCGGGAAATGCGGCGAGGTGGACAGCAAGGCCGCTTCCGGGCTATAGAATGGATGGCGCGCGGCCCCGGGCCCTTGCGCGCGGCCGCCCNCGAAAGGCCGGCGGCCTCCCCCGTTTTGCGGCGTCCGCGCCGACGACGGCCCCCTTTCACGGAGACTGCCATGCCCGCGCGACTGCCCCTTGTCTACCTCATCCTCCTCACGGTCGCCCTGTCCTGCTCCTGCATCCGCCAGCGCGAGGCCGAGAGCGCCGAAATCCGCGTGCTGCGCGAGGGCGAGCTCTCGCCCATCGAGCGCGGCGACGTGCCGGACAAGATGTATGTAGATGTGCGCGACATGACCGGGCGCGCCCTGCGGCTGCCCGCCCACGCCGGCAAGAGGCTGGACAGGACGCGCGTCACCCTTGTGGAAAACCCCAGCGAGGCCGGCTATATCCTCCAGGTCTCCCTGCTCGACGAGGGCACGGTGAGCCCCGAGGCGCTGGAGGAGATCGTGAAGGCGGGCTACGGGACCCCGGCGCGCTTTTCCGGGCGCGGCGCCCACGCGCTCCTCGCCGATGTGCTCCTCGTGCAGCGCAAGGTGCCGAGCCACGCCCGCCCGAGCCGCGCCCGGCTCAAGAACATCACCAGCCGCAACGCCGTCGGCGCGAGCCAGATGCGCCTCGGGCTGCTCGTGCCCCATGAGGAGCCGCGCCACAACGCCCTGCCCACCTCCTTCGCCGATGCGCTGGCGAGGGAAGTGGGGGACGCTCTGGGCCCCCGCTAGGGGCGCGCCGTCGGCATTTTGGCGCGGGGGATGCGGCGCCCACGCGCCGCCCCCAAAGCCCGCGCCGCCGCCACTTTTTCCGCCTTGGCATCTTCCTTGCTAACTCCTTCGCGCATGGCAGGTCCACCCTGCCGGAGGAGATAGCGATGGCATATTCTGGTTGGCTTATACGCCCCCCCGCGGAACAGCAGGCGCAGGTCTCGGGCCAGGGCGCGGCTTCGGGCGCCAAGTCCGGCAAGAAGGTCCAGGCGCAAGGCGCTGACAAGGCCCGCTTCGCGGCCCTCATGGCCGGGGAGGGCCAGGCCGCCCAAAAGGCGGCCGCAGACACCGTTGCCGCCGCGGCCGCCAAGGGCAAGAATGCTGCCGCGGCCGCGCAGGCCGGGGCTACCGCATCCCCGGCCACGGCCACCTCCCAGGCGCCGGCATCCGGCCGCACAAGCCAGTTCCGGCCGCAGGTGGCGCGCCTTCCCGAGGACACCACCACGCTTCCCCTGCGCAATACCGTGCTCGCCGGGCGCAGCCCCAGCGACCTTTTGCGCTCGCAGAATTTCACCAAGGCCCAGGCAGACATCGCCCAGACCCGCGCCATGGACGGCCTCATGCAGGGGCTTTCCGGCGGAAGCGCGCTGGACGCGGCCCGCAACATGGGCGCGGCGAGGCAGCTGCGCTCGCTCACCCGCGCTGCGGCCAACAATGGCCGCGGCTTCGCGCTCACCTCCGCCGACTTCATCCACACTCGCAACGTGACGCGCCCCGATGGCGCGCAGGGCGTGAAGCGCAGCCGCAAGAGCGCCGCGGCCGCCGACACCGGCATGGGCCGCCTCTCCGCGCGCTTCGAGTCCGGCGGGGACGGCATCGCGGCCATCGGCTATGACCGCACGGGCGGCACCTCCTACGGCAAGTACCAGATTGCCTCGCGCGTGGGCAGCATGAAGAGCTTCCTCAACTTCCTCGACGGCGAAGCCCCGGACATCGCCCAGCGCCTGCGCAAGGCGGGCCCGGCCGACACCGGGAGCCGCAAGGGCGCCATGCCCGACGCCTGGCGCGCCATCGCCGCCGAGCAGCCCGAGCGTTTCGAGGAGCTTCAGGAGGCCTTCATCCGCGAGAGCCACTACCGCCCCGCGCTCGAGGCCATTGTCCAGCGCACCGGGCTTGAGGCCGACACACTCTCGCCCGCCATGCGCGAAGTCATCTGGAGCACNGCCGTNCAGCACGGCCCCGCGGGCGCCGCGCGCATCTTCGACCGCGCCGANGACGTGAGCGGCAAGCCCGAGGATGCAGGCTACGAGCGCAAGCTCATCAGCAATGTCTACAAGATTCGCGCCGGGCAGTTCGGCTCCTCCACCGCGCAGGTGCAGCAGGCCGTGCGCAACCGCTTCCAGCAGGAGCGTGAGCTGGCCCTGAACATGCTCGACGGCGGCTCGGAACGCGCGAGCCTCGCCTAGCGCGGCCGGGGGCATGGCATGGGCGTTGACGTTCTTGTCTGCAATCTCACCCGCTTCGGGGACCTTCTGCAAAGCCAGCCCCTGCTCGCGGACCTGGCCGCGTCCGGGCGCCGCGTGGGCCTGCTCTGCCTCGAAAATTTCGCCTCCGCAACGCCCCTGCTCCGGCATGTGGATCAGGTGTGGACGCTTCCCGGCGCGCGCCTCATGGCCGGGCTGGACCGCTCTTGGCAGGGGGCCGCAGCGGACCTCATGGGCTTTGCCCGCCAGCTGCGGGCCGAGGCCGGGAACCCCGTGGTGCTCAACCTCACGCCCACCCTGCCCGCGCGCCTTTTGACGCGGCTTCTCGCCGCGCACCCGGAGGAGACGCTGGGCTTCGGTCTCGATGCCGAGGGCTTCGGCGTGAATGGCGGCCTGTGGGCCACCTTTCTCGGCGTGGCCACGCGCCGGCGCCTCAACGCGCCTTTTAATGTGGTGGACATGTTC
Source organism: Desulfovibrio sp. (assembly GCA_014804905.1). GTDB lineage: Bacteria > Desulfobacterota > Desulfovibrionia > Desulfovibrionales > Desulfovibrionaceae > Desulfovibrio. Next base: position 9,100 of record JAAUYX010000052.1, read on the forward strand.
CGCATGACCGCGCAGCCCCTCATCGGCCGGCAAGTCCCTGTGGACGGCAGCCGCTTTTCCCTACGCGAGCCCGCGCCCGAGGCCCTGGCCTGGGCCGACGCGTATCTCGCGGCCGCGGGCGAAGTCCCGACCGGGGGCCATGTGGCCTTCCAGCTCGGGGCCAGCGAGGCGCGGCGCCAATGGCCCGCGGAACGCTTCGCCGCCCTGGGCGACCGCCTCTGGAGCGAGGTGCGCATCCGCCCTGTCCTCCTCGGCTCGCCCTCGGAGGCGCCGCTGGCCGAAGCCTATGGCCGCGCGGCCCGGCATCCCTTCGTGAACGCCGTGGGCGCCACGGACATCCCGAAGCTGGCGGCCCTGCTCAGGCGCTCGCGCCTGCTCGTCACCAACGACACGGGCACCATGCACCTCGCCGCGGGTCTCGGCGTGCCCTCGCTGGCCTTCTTTTTCGCCACGGCCCAGCCCTGGGACACCGGCCCGTATCTCGCGGGCTGCTGCTGCCTCGAGCCCGCGCTCCCCTGCCATCCCTGCGGCTTCGGCCAGAGCTGCCCCAGGGACGAGGCCTGCCGCCGCCTTCCCGCAGCCGAGCCCGTGGCGCGGCTCGCGCTGGGCTATCTCGCGAGCGGCCGCTGGCAGGAGGGCATCTCGCCCGAANTGTGNTCCCNNGTGCGCGTGTGGGAGACGGGTTTTGACGCCGAGGGCTTCGCCACTGTGACCTCCCTTTCGGGCCANGNGGCNGAGGCCCGCAGTCTCTGGCTCACCGGGCTTCGGCAGTTCTGGCGTCAGCTTCTTGACGATTTGGGCGGCACGCCGTCAGAGGCCGGCAAGGCGGAAGGTCCGGCGCTTTCGGGAGCGCCCCTCAAGGACGCCGGCGCAGCCGTGGCCGCNCTNACNCAGGGCGCGACCCTTTTGGACGCGCTCTCGGCCGCGGGCGCGCTCACNGGCCGGAGCGCCCAGGCCGGGCAGCTTTTTCTCCGCAACTGCGAGCGCCTCCAGCAGGTGCTGGACGCCTCGCCGCCCCTGGCCTCGCTNGGGGCCTTCTGGCGCGAGCTTCGTGAGACGCGCGGCGGCGGCATGGACGAGCTTTTGCCCTCGCTGGCCGTTCTTGCCCGGCACATGCGNGGCTTTGCCGCCAGCCTGGGGCAGGCTGCCGGCGCCCCGGCCGCGTGAGACATCTTTCTGGCATGGCTATTGCATTTTTCAGGACGCGCCACCCGGCGCAAGCAAATACTTCCCTGTGGGGATCAGGAGGGAGACATGATTATTGTTGACGGTTGCCGGAGCGAACAGCACATTTCCAATTTTGCCAACCTTGAGGAAGTGCTCGCCAATGTGATGGATGACGAAAAGATGGACGGCCGCATCGTGACCGACGTTTTCGTCAACAACGAGAGCTTCTCTGAAATTTATCCGCACCAGGCCGAGGACATGAGCTGCGACTCCATCACCTCGGTGGAGGTGCGCTCGCAGCCCGCCGCGGAGCTGGCCGTGGAAATGTCCGGCGAGCTCGGCAAGGTGGCNCGTATGCTCGAGAGCGGCGCCCGCAACGTGGCGCGCCTGTTCCGCGAGGCGCAGGACGCCGACGCGCTGGAGCTGCTCCAGGATGTGCTGGACGTGACCCGCGACTTCATGGGCATGGTCTCGCACCTGCGCGACCGCTATCTCGGCGGCGTGGATGCGGAATTTGTGGCCCGCAGCGAAAAGCTCTCCGACCTCATCTCGGAGATGAGCGAAGTCATGGAGAGCGAGGACTGGGTGCTTCTGGCCGACCTTTTGGAATTCGAGTTCGGGCCCCTCTGCGAGGANTGGCGCGTGGCGTCCGAGACCCTGCACCGCCAGCTTGAGGGCGTTTGCCGCCAGTAGGCCGGGAGGATTCTATGTGCCAGGGCATTGCCTTGCTGGANGAGGCGCTGGTGCTGGCCCGGCAGGAGCGGGCCGCCCTTGAGAGCGCCAACTATGAGGAAGCCATCGAACTCGCCGGGCGGCGCGGCGAGCTCACGGACATGGCCTGGAACCTGCTGGACGAGGCCGCCGTGGAGGACTACCGCAGCCGCCTTGCCGAGCAGGCGCGCCTTCAGGAGGAGCTGACGCTCATCGCCGGGCGCGCGCGCGACGAAGTGCGCCGGAGCCTGAACGAGTCCCGCCAGCAGCAGCGCCGTATGCGCGGCTACCATCAGTCGGTGGGCCTCGCCCTGCAATAAGCTCCCCATTTTCCCCGCGAGGGAAGCANAACGCCCGTCANCCGGCAGCGGATGGCGGGCGTTTTACTTTGGCGGCGTCAGGTTTTTGCGGGGGCCGGGCTTGCGTTGCCCCCCTCTCCGCAAGAGAAAATTCAGGCCCGTGCCCGCGCGGCTTTTCCGGCCCTGNTGGCCTCGCGCACACAGGCCACGGCCGCGCCGATATTNTCCGCGCCCACCAGCGCGGAGACGAGGGCGCAGCAATCCGCGCCATGCGCGGCCACATCCGCGGCGTTCCACGCCTTGATGCCGCCGATGGCCACAAAGGGCAGCCGGATATGCGCGGCCACCCAGTCCAGGTAGGCGAAGCCCACCGGGGCCACCACATCCTCCTTGGTCTGCGTGGCAAAGATNGGGCCCACGCCGATATAGTCCGCTCCGGCCGCGACCGCCGCCTGCGCCTGCTCAGGCGAATGNGTGGAGAGCCCGATGATCATCTCCGGGCCCACCAGGCGGCGCACCTCGGGCACGGGCAAATCGTCCTGGCCCACATGCACGCCGTCCGCCTCCACNAGCATGGCGATGTCCACATGGTCATTGACGATGAAGCAGGCCCCGGCCTCGCGGGTCATGCGCCTTAGCTCCCGGCATTCCGCGAGCATGGCCCCNGCCGGGAGCCGCTTTTCCCGGTACTGGATAAGACGCACGCCCGCGGCAAGCAACGCGCGGGCCACCTCCAGCACGGGCCGCCCCAGGGAGAGGCGCGCTGTCCGTNAGGGCATAAATATCCGTTTCGCCGGGNAGNATNCGTGGCATGGCAAACNCCTTTTTCGCGNNGCTCAGGCCTTGGCGGCCTCTTCCCTTTTCACGCGCTTGCGCTTGCCGAGATTGGTGATGGCCATGCCGATGACGATGACCACCATGGCCGCNCACTGCGTCCAGTGCAGTTCCTCGATGCCGATGATGACGCAGGCGATGGCCGCGCACACGGGCAAGAGGTACTGGTAGAGCGAAACGAGCTCCGAGCCGATCTTCCTGATGGCGGGCTGCACGAGGAAATAGGCGATGAAAGTCGGGCAGAAGAGGATGAAGCCGATCCAGACCCAGGGCGTGGCCGTTTCGGCGTGGACGATGGGCATGTCCTGCATCCCCGGCACGAGGAGCAGCCCCGGGATGGCGGCGAAGAGAAAGACCCAGCGCAGGAGCGAAAGCGGATGATAGGTGTGCGTGGGCTTCTCCAGAATGACGAGGTAGAAGGCATAGCAGATGGTAGAGGCCACGGCGATGGCGTTGCCGAGCAGGATATTGGAGCCGGACTGCGTGTGGCTCGCCCCCGTCACGATGACGATGACCGCGCCCGCAAAGGAGACCACGAGCCCCACATATTCGGCCAGTGAGGGCCGCTGGTGCATGAAGATCACTTCCATGAGCACCACGAACATGGGCGGCAGGGTCATGATGATGGAAATGTCGATGGCGTTGCCGTATTTCAGCGAGGTCACGAAGAGGAAGATGAAGAGGAAGAGGCCCACGGCCCCGCCGAGCACAATCTTGAGCCAGTCCCCCTTCTGGATGGGCTGGCACCTGATGAAGAGCGAGGCCAGCCAGAAGAGGATGCAGCCGCCCACGAGGCGCACGGCCGAGACGCCGTCGGCGGTCATCCATTCGGGGATGAGCACCTTGGTGGCGGGCACGTTGATGCCCCAGAAGATGGTCGCCAGGAGGATGCAGCCGTTGCCGAGGAGAAAATTGCCCACGCCGCCTTTGCCGGGAGTTGCCGCCATGAGGGTATCCTGCTGCTGAAAAAGGTGAGAATTTGCCACGCGGCGCCGGCGAAAGCTCCCGCGGCCGTCAGGCAAAGAAATGCTTAATGCCCGGAAAAGTCCAGCACATTGTTGAGCGGGGCCGAGCGGGACGAGATGCGGCCCTCCGCGAAAAGATGCCGCGTGAGCCGCCAGTCCTCGAGGTCCAGCACGTCGAGCTTGCCCTTCTGCTCCGGCTTGAGGATTGCCGCGAGCGCCGCGAGCACGTCGTCCACCGGAAAAAAGAGCCCCTCGAAGGAGATGCGCAAGAGGTCCCCCGCAAGCGTCACCACCGCGTCGTCACCTTCCTGCACGCAAGAGGCGCTCGCTCTGGAGAGGGCCTCCAGGTCCGCCGCGTCCGCCGGATAGAGATTGCCATAGACCTTGAGCAGCACGGGCTGGCTCATGGCGTCGCCTCCTCACCGCCTCCGGCCGCGGCGCCCCGGCACTGGCCGCGGCTGCGGGCAAGCGCCAGGCCCTCGCAGTCCCCGAGGGCGCAGGCGGCGGCAAAATCCGCGCACATGCCCGCCACATTGTGCCGCGCGAGGCGCACGGCCGCCCGCGCGCGCAGGCGGCGAGCCCGCTCCACTTCGTCCGGCGCGCTTTCCGCGACCGGGGGGTGCAACGCGGCGTCAAGGTCCGCCTCGGCGAGGGCCGGCTGCCCCAGCCGCCAGTGGGCGAGGCCGCGCACATAGCGGGCGCGGGCGGCGAGCCGCGCGTCCGCGGGATGCTTCGCGCCGTTTCTTCCGAGCAGGTCCAGCGCCTCGGCGGCAGCGGACACGGCGCCCTGCGGCAAATCCCGCTGAAGGCGGGCCTCGGCGAGCAACACCCACAGGGCCGCATTATCCGGCGCGCCCCGGACGCCCCGCTCCAGTGCGCCGAGAGCCTCGGGCCCGCAGGCCCACGGGCCCGGTGCGGCCTGGGTAGCCGCCAGCGCCCGCCACAGGGCCTCAAGGCGTTGAGCCGCCGCATCCAGCGCCACCGCGCGCGTGCGCGCCTCCGCCAAAGTTCCCGGCCACTCGCGCTGCACGGCGAGCAGGGTGGCCTCCATATCCAGCAAGAGCGCGCGCTCCACGGCCAGCAGGTCCTCCTCGCGCAGGGCGCTCGCCCTCGCTTCGGGAGGCGCGGGCACAAGGCGCACGGCCACGGCAATGTCCGGCGAATCGTCGGGCGTGAGGTGGTCCAGCCTGTGCTGCCGGGCGCACAGGGCGAGCCGCCCCGCGCGGTCATCCAGCCCCGAGGCGGCGAGGCCCCGGCGCGCCGCGGCCGGAAGCTCCGGGCAGGCAGCCATGAGGGCGCTCATCCATGCCACCCCGCGCGCCCAGCGGTAGGAGAGCGGCACGAGCAGCGGAAAGGGCCGCGGCGCCACCTCGGTCACGGCCGCGTCCGCGGGCGGAGAGCCCTGCCCGGAGAGAGCTGCGGCCGAAACCCCGGCGGGGAGCACCGCGCCGAGCAGGCAGATCAGCGCCGCGCCCAGCGCCAAGAGACGCCGGGGCGCGGGGCGCGCACATGCGGGCAGAAGCCGCATCCCTGCCTAGTTCTTCTTGGCGTCGATGGTCTGCACGATCTTCTGGGCCATGGGCTTCACGAGGTCGCGCAGGGTGTCGAGCAGGAGATTGTCCGCCGTGGAGCCGGAGGGCAGCCCGCTGCGGCTCTGGCTCGCGTTGCAGGACTCGCTCCAGAGGCGCCCCTTGCGATTGGCGAGCGCGCACTTGACCCGCATCTGCGAGGTGATCTCCAGCGAGGAGTTTTCCTTGAGCCAGACCTCGTCCACCTGACCGGTGACGAGATAGTCGGGATTGCCGCTGCGGGCCTGGTTCACGTTGGCGGCGAAGGTCACCTGGAAGCCGCTGCGCGCGAGCTCGTCGGCCAGCGCGCGGCTGATCCATTCGGCCACGTCGCCGCTGGTCGTGAAGGCGCTGCCGTCGCGGCGCACGCCCACGGAGGACGTGTCCACGCGCTTGTCCTCAAAGCTGACCACGCTCACGCTGGGCGCGTTGGGCGCGGGAAGCACCGAGGCGTCCAGCGGCGGCGGGGGGAGCAGGCGCACGGTATTGCTGGGCCCGCAGGCCGAAAGCAGAAAGACGGCCCCGAGCAGGGCAAGAAGGACGACGGGCATTGAGCGGCGGTGCTGCATGGCTGCCTCACGGGAAAAAAGTTGATTCTAGAATCTGTTTAGAGATACACGCAATGGCGGCGGCTTGCAAGGCGCTGGCCGCCATGCTACCAACGGGGCGGCCTTGCCGCCTCACGCGGCGGCCGGACGGCTTTTCAGGAAGGAGGGCAGGCGATGATTGACCTCAAGCTGGCGCAAAAGCAGCCGGAAATCGTGGAAAAAGCGCTTACGGAGCGCCATTCCAAACTCGACATGCGGGAATTTCGCGCCCTTGACGAGCGGCGGCGCGCCCTGCTCGCCGAGGTGGAGGCCCTGAAGAGCCGGCGCAACGCGGCCTCGGACGAGGTGGCGGCTATCAAGCGCGCGGGCGGTGACGCCAGCGACCGCTTCGCCGCGCTGGGCGAGCTTTCGGAGCGCATCAGGAAGCTCGACGCCGAAGTGGCCGAGGTCAAGGCCGAGGAGGAGGCCTGGCTGCTCTCCGTGCCCAATTTGCCGGACGCCTCGGTGCCGCAGGGCGCGGATGAAAAGGAGAACGTGGAGGTCACGCGCTGGGGCACGCCGCGCAGCTTCGACTTCCCTCCCGAGGAGCATGGCGAGCTCGGCACGCGCCTTGGCGGTCTCGACTTCGCCCGCGCGGCGAAGCTCACCGGGAGCCGCTTCGTGGTGGAGCGCGGCTGGGCCGCGCGCCTTGAGCGGGCGCTCGTCAACTTCTTCCTTGACCAGCACACCAGGCACGAGGGCTATATCGAAATCTCCCCGCCCTATATGGTGAACCGCGCCACCATGACGGGCACCGGGCAGCTCCCCAAGTTCGAGGAGGACCTCTTCAAGGTGCGCGACTGGGACTATTACCTCATCCCCACCGCCGAAGTGCCGCTCACCAACCTGCACGCGGGCGAGACCCTGGACGAGGCAGAGCTGCCCCTGGCCTATTGCGCGGCCACGCCCTGCTTCCGCTCCGAGGCCGGGAGCGCCGGCAAGGACACGCGCGGTATCATCCGCATGCACCAGTTCACCAAGGTGGAGATGGTGCGCTTCGCCCACCCGGACGACAGCATGAACCAGCTCGAGCTCATGACCGGGCACGCGCGGCACCTTTTGGAGCTCATGGAGCTGCCCTACCGCGTCATCACCCTCTGCACCGGGGACCTCGGCTTCAGCGCCGCCAAGACCTATGACGTGGAGGTCTGGCTGCCCTCGCAGAACACCTACCGGGAAATCTCCTCCTGCTCCAACTGCACGGATTTCCAGGCGCGTCGCGCCAATATCCGCTTCAAGCCCAGGGGCGGCAAGGCCGCCTGGGTGCACACGCTCAACGGCTCCGGGCTCCCCACCGGGCGCACCATGGCGGCTATCCTCGAAAACGGACAGCAAAAGGACGGCAGCGTGGTGCTGCCCAAGGTGCTTGTGCCTTATATGGACGGGGTGGAGGTCATCGAGCCCGCGCACTGACGCGGGCCCGGGACGCCCTCAGCGCTCCACGGCGAAGATATTGCGGTAGATGAGGTCCGCATCCTGCTCGCGGACCTCGATGATGACCTGGGCGTTGACGAGGCTGTACTGTTCGGGCACGCGGGCCACCATCACCGCGCGCTTGAAGCGGCTGATGCGAAAATTGCCCACGTCTTCGGGGTCGAAGGCGAGCGGGCACTTCTGGCCCGAGGCCGTGACGAGGGTAGCGGAAACCGAGCCCGCGAGGAGCTTCTGGCTGTCCGGGTTGCGCAGGTCAAGGCCGATGCGCAGGCCATTGCCGCGCAGCGCCCGCGCCTGGACATTGCCCACCTTGATGGCGCCCGTATCCACTTCGGGAAATTCCTCGTGGCCGGGGCCCTCCCCCAGGGCAGCGGCCGAGGCGGCCTGCGGGGTCTCGGCCGCCGGAGAGGCTTCCGGCTGTGTCTCGCCGCCCGCGCGCGCGAGGCGTCGCAGCAGGAGCTCCCGGCCCTGCACGCCCTCCTCCCGCAGCAATTCCTCAAAATTCTGCAGGCGCTCGGCCGTGGCCTGGGCCGCCTGGGTGTCCATTTCAAAGCGTTGCATGTTGGCGCGCAGGCTGGCGTTCTCCTGCCAGAGCTGCCAGCACTGCCACCCGAGGGCGGCGCAGAGGAAGGGCAGACAGGCGAAAAAGGCGACGAGCACGAAAAAAAGGCTCCGCCGCAGGCGGAAACTGCGGCGCGGGCCATTGTCGCGCATGAGGATGATGCCGAGCTGTTCGCGGTAGCGCACGGCCTACCTCGCCGGAGCCTCGGGGGCCCAGTCCTCGCGCTGGATGCGCCAGTCTGTGCCGTCGTAGCGCAAAAGCAGGGTCTTGACGCCGCGGTCGCTGCGGCCTGCGCTGTCGGCATAGGCCTGGGCCATGTCCGCGCGGATGCCGCGCCTGTCCATGGCGAGGCGCAGCCCCGAAAGATTGACCATGGTCGGCCTGACCCGGCTCCAGAGGTCCTCCTTCTGTCGGCGGATGGTGCGGCTGCCCGCGCGGCCGCCCTGCACGGCGTCCGGCGTGTAAAAAGCCATGTAGTCGTCCACGCGCGCTCCTTCCCAGGCCTTGCGCCAGTCCTCCACGGCGCGGCTCACCTCGCCGCTGACCATTTCCAGATAATCGGCGGCGAGTCCGTATTCGCCCGGCTTGAACTCCGAGCCCACGATGCGGAACTCGCCGTCGGCGTCCTTGCGCCACCAGAGGGTGCGCAGGCCCTGCACCGCGCCCTCGGGCCCGACCACCATCTGCTCGCAGCGGCTCACGGCCACGGGGTAATGGTATTCCAGCACGGGCTCGCGCTCCACGAGCCTGAGCCAGGGCTGGCGGAATTCCCGCTGGAGGGCGCGCATGGCGCTGTCGTAGGAGGGCCCACGCGGCACGCCCAGCGCGTGCGGCAGGCGGTTATAGTCCTTGCGGTCGTAAAAATCGGCAATGTCCGCGGAGCGGTCGGCAAAGGCCCGGTTCCAGGCGCGCACGTCGCGCGCAAGCGCGGCCTTGTCCTCGGCGGTGAAGGAATCCTGCGCCGGCGCGGCCTCCGCGGCAGGTTCCTGCGGCGCGGTCACGGGGGCCGGGGACGCCTGTGGAGGGGCCACGGGCGTGGGTTCCGCTGCCGGAGCGGCCGACGGGGCTGCGGGGGCGCTTTCCTGCGGTGCGGCTGCCGGCGGAGCTGCGGGAGCTGCCGGAACTTGCTGCGGTGAGCCGGGCGCGCCTTCGCGCGCGTCCATGCTCCGGCCGCTGCCCCAGGTGATTTCGGCAGGCGGGGCCACCGGCGTCCTGCGCGGCACGAGCGGGTCGCTGATGGCGACGAGCTGCCCGCCCTCCGGCGCCGTGGCCGGTGCGGTGGCAATGGCGGGCCCGGCCTTGGCCGCGGCTTCGCCGGTGGCGGCCTCCGGCGCCCTGGCCGGAGCGGCCACCGCCGCGGCCGGGGCCTCGGGCATGTCGAGCCGGGGCGGGACGGGCATTTCCGGGTCCGCGCCGCCCGCATCCGTGCCGATGTTGCGCGGGGCCTCGGCCACGAGCCGTCCCTGCTTGAAATCCGCCTGCATCCCCACGTCGCGTGGGGTCCATTCCATGCCCACGATGCGGAACTTGCCGTCGTCGCCCTTCTGCCAGTAGAGGCGGCGGATGCCCTCGGTGGAGAGGTTGGAGGCCGTGTAGAACTGCTCCGACCACGTCACCCAGTAGCCGGGCCCCTCCAGCGCGTGGATTTCCCGGTTGTAAATCTTGATGAAATTCAGGATTTTGAAGAGGCGTTCCTTGTTGCGTCGGAAGGCCCCGAAATCCTCGGTGGCGCGGGAATAGGCCGGGGCGTCGTAAAAATCGAAAAGCGCGTCGGAGCGCGAGGCCCAGGCGTTGCTCCAGTCGCGCATGAGGTCCCGAAGCTCGGCCGCCGTGCCGTCGTCGGGCACGGGCGCGCGCGCGGCGTCGAATTCCTCGGCGAGCACCACGGGGGTTCCGGGCGTGAGCAGGGGCCCCACTTCCGCGATGTCCTTGAGGCCGATGGCCACGCAGCCCTTGGTGGGCACGAGGTCGAAGCCCTTGCTGTGAATCCAGATGCCGTGCCCGGTCTTGCCGCGCAGGCGGTCCACGGGGTTCGGGTAGTTCAGGGTATAGGCGATGCCCCCGTATTCGCGGAAGTCCAGACCGCCCGCGATTTTGTATTCCACAAAGTACACGCCTTCGGGCGTCTTCAGGTCGTTTATCTGCTGCTTGTCGCCGGAAAGCTGGCCCGTCACGCANGGNTAGGAATAGCGCAGCTTGAGCGGGCTCTTTTTCTCAAAATAATGGAAGGTCTTGTGCTTCTTGTCCACGCCCACGAGTTTCGAGGGCAGNCCCTCGTTGCGCAGGGTGGCCTGCCAGTTGTCGGCGAGCGCGGCCGACGGCGCGAGAGAGGCCAGCCCGATGAGGGCGGCCAAAAGGGCGCAGGCGAAAGCGCGCCCGTGCGGCCTTCTGGCGCGTTCAGCGGGCAAGGTCCANAAGCTCCTTGCGGGTNAAGAGCGAAAGCAGGTTGTAGCCCGCTTCGGCGATGGCCTCGCGGCCGCCCTCCTCCCGGTCGAGGATGGCGCAGACCGCGGCNATCTCGAGGCCCGCGTCGCGCACGCGCTCGCAGGCCTTGAGCAGGGAGCCGCCCGTGGTCACCACGTCCTCGAGCATGGCNACGGCGTCGCCGGGCGCGAAATTGCCGAGCCCCTCCACNAACTGGCCCGTGCCGTGGCCCTTGGCCTCCTTGCGNACGATGAGCCCGTGCAGNGGNCGGCCNCGCTCCCANGAGATGACCGTGGTGGCCGTGACCAGCGGGTCGGCNCCGAGGGTCATGCCGCCCACGCCGCGNATGGCGAGGTCGGNAAGAAGGTCGTTGAAGAGCGAGCCGATGAGCCACGAGCCCTCGGCCGACAGCGCGGTGACGCGGCAATCGAAGTAATAGTCGCTCCTGCGGCCCGAGGCGAGGACNAAATCCCCCTCGCGGTAGGATTTTTCCTTGAGGATGCGGGCNAGGCGGCGCTTTTGCTCCTGCATGGGGCCTCCGCTAGTTTTCCGCGTCCGGGCCGAAGACGCGGGCGAAAATGGCGTCCTCGTGGCGCAGGTAATANGATGGGTCNAANAGGCCGGTAAGCTCCGCGCCGAGGCNNGCNGCCATGTCCGCGTCCTCCCGCACCAGTTCCGGGAAGGGGCGGCGGCTCTGCCAGCTTTGCATGGCGAGGCGCTGCACGGCCTCNTAGGCCTCCTGCCGGGGCATCCCCGTGGCNATGAGCGCGGTGAGCACCCGCTGCGAGAAATAGAGCCCGAAGGAGCGCTCCATGTTTTCCAGCATCCGCTCCGGGTGCGTNACGAGGCCCGCAAGCACACGGGTGAGGCGCGCCAGCGCNTAGTCGGCCATGATGGTGGAGTCNGGCATGATGACGCGCTCCACCGANGANTGGCTGATGTCGCGCTCGTGCCACAGGGCCTGGTCCTCCANNGCGGCNAGGGCNTTGCCNCGCAAAAGGCGCGAGAGCCCGCAGAGNTTTTCGGCCGAGATGGGGTTCTTCTTGTGCGGCATGGCCGAGGAGCCCTTCTGGCCCTTGCCGAAGCCTTCCTCCGCCTCCAGCACCTCGGTGCGCTGGAGGTGCCGNAGCTCCACGGCGAGGCGCTCGATGCCGCCGCCCAGGATGGCGAGCGCGCAGAAAAACTGCGAATAGCGGTCGCGCTGGACGATCTGGGTGGAGTGCGGGTCCACCCGCAGGCCCAGCCGCTCGAGGGCCAGCTTTTCCACCTCGGGCGTCACGAAGGCATAGGTGCCCACNGCGCCGGAGAGCTTGCCCACGCGCACATTTTCGAGCGCCTCGCGTACGCGGCGGCGATGGCGCGAAAATTCGGCGTAAAAGCCCGCCATCTTGAGGCCGAAGCTCGTGGGCTCCGCGTGGATGCCGTGGGTGCGGCCCATGCAGAGCACGCCCTTGTGGCGCCCGGCGAGCCCCTTGAGGGTGTCGAGCAGGGCGTCGATATCCTTGAGGATGAGCGCCCCGGCCTGCTGGAGCAGGAGGGCATTGGCCGTGTCCACGATGTCGGACGAGGTGCAGCCCAGGTGGATGAAGCGCGCCTCGGGGCCGACTTTTTCTTCCAGCGAGGTGAGGAAGGCGATGACATCGTGACGCGTCACTTCCTCGATGGCGAGGATGCGGTCCACGTCGATGTCCGCCTTTTCGCGGATGACGGCCACGGCCTCGGCCGGCACNCGGCCGAGCTCNGCCCAGGCCTCGCACACGGCGAGCTCCACGGCAAGCCATGCCCGGTAGCGGTTTTCCAGAGTCCAGATGCGGCCCATTTCCGGCCGGGTATAGCGTTCGATCATGCCTTCCTCATGCGGCGCNTCACGCCTTCTTGGCGGCCTTGCCCCCGCTCTTGGCCTTGGCGGGCTTGGCCTTNTCCGCCTTGGGGGCGGCTTCCTTCTTNGGGCTGGCGGGCTTGGCGTCGGCCTTGGCAAGGGCCTTCTCGCCCTGCTTGGCCGGGGCCGTGGGCGTGCTCGGGGCGGGCACGGCAGCGCCCGCGCCGCCGTCCTCGGTGATGCCCTTGCGNTAGCCGTAATCGCTCACATACCAGCCGTCGCCCTTGAGCACGAAGGACGTGCGCGAGATGATGCGCGGCGAGAGCGCGCCGCACTGCGGGCAGGGCTCCTCCTTGTGCGATTCGGAAGCCTTGGCCCACTCCTCAAAGATGTTGCCGCACTTGGGGCACTGATATTCGTAAATCGGCATGGCAAAGAACTGCGGCCCGGCGGGNNGCCGGAAGCCGNCTCCNTTGAGGTTGCNCCGTNCCGGCGGACAGCCGGGATGCGGCCTGAAAAACGCGCAGAACGCCGGGCACGCAAAAGCGCGCGCCGGACGTCCTCTCGTGACCACTGACGCAAAAACGCCGCACTGCGGCGGGATTTCCGCACCGCGCCCCTGCCGGNTGCCCGGCTAGGGACGCGGACCGCCCTAGGCCTTGAGGCCGCTGCGCGCTTCGCGGAAACGGAGCTTCATGCGCTCGGCGCGGCGCTTGCGGCGACGGTCCAGCTCTTTCTTGCGCTCGATCTTCTTGTGGGCCATGAGTCTCTTCTCCTCCACTCTGGTGTTCCGTGCCGCGCACGCGCTGCGNGCGCAGCCGAAGTGCTTATGAATAGGNCATCCCGGCGGGAAAGTCCAGCCCGGCACCCGCACATCAGCGCGGCCNGGCGTCAAAAAAGCCGCTCACCNTGCCNCCCGTGACCACGCTGAAGGGCGCGAAGCCCTGCTCCGCGAGAATGGCCTCCGCCGCGGCCGCCAGCCTTTCAGGGAGGCGGGNGCATTGGAGCACNGGCNCGGGCGNNAGGCGCAGGCGAAANTCGCCGANACCGCCCNCCGGGCCCCCCGCGNTCNGGCCNTCCCGGTCNGCCGCGTCNAGCGCGGCCAGCGCCGCCTCGGCNGCNGCCACGCGCGCCAGCAGGTCCGCATCCGGCCTCATGCCGTAGGCGAGCCGGGTGAGCAGGCAGGGCCGCGCAGCCTGCTCGGGNCGGTCGAGGCNCGTGGCCCGCGCCAGTTCCCGGATGGCCGCCTTGGTGAGCCCCGCCTCGGCCANNGGCGAGCGCACCCCTGCCTCGGCCACGGCCCGGAGCCCCGGCCGGAAGGCGCGCTGGTCGTCCGCATTCCCGCCGTCGCAGAGCGCGCGCTCCGCCTCGCCCGCAACCGTGAGGGTGGCGCGCATCGCGCCGATGAGCGCCCGCTTGCAGGCATAGCAGCGCTCGCGGCTGTTGGCCGCCACTTCCGGCAGGGCGAGCGGATCATGGACAAGGGTGATGAGCCTGAGCCCCCTGCCCTGCGCCCATGCGCGGGCGGCCGCGCTTTCCTCCTCCGGCACATGCGGGCCCTGGCCGTGCAGGGCCAGCACGTCGCAGCCCGAGGCCAGCGCCATATGGCAAAGAAAGCGGCTGTCGAGCCCGCCGGAAAAGGCCACGGCGAGGCGCGGCAGGCCGGCAAGCACCTCGCGCAGGCGTTCTGCCGCTTCCACATCCACTACCATGTGAGGCGCGTCCGCACGCCGCCCGCCGCAAGACATTCCTTGCAGGCGCGGATGCTGTATTGCCCGAAATGCACGATGGAGGCCACGAGCGCCGCCGAGGCCCGCCCCTCGGTGACGGCCTCCAGAAGATGCCGCGGCTCGCCCGCGCCGCCCGAGGCGATGACCGGGATGCTCACGGCGTCGGCAATGGCGCGCGTGAGCCGGAGCTCATAGCCGTCGCGCGTGCCGTCGGCGTCGATGGAATTGATGCAGAGCTCGCCCGCGCCCAGCGCCTCGCAGCGGCGCGCCCAGAGGAGCGCGTCGAGCCCGGTGCGCTTGCGGCCGCCGTGGACCACGATTTCATAGCCCGAGGGCACGCCCTCGCTGGGCGGCACCGCGAGCACGTCCATGCCCACCACGATGGCCTGCGAGCCGAAGGCCTCGGCCCCGCGGGCGATAAGCGCAGGCTCGCGCACGGCCGCGGAATTGACGGACACCTTCTCCGCCCCGGCGAGCAGCACCGCCCGCATGTCGGCCACGCTCGAGACGCCCCCGCCCACGGAAAAGGGGATGAAGATTTCCCGCGCCACGCGGCTGACCACATCGAGGAAGATGCCCCGCCGCTCGGCCGAGGCCGTGATGTCGTAAAAGACGATTTCGTCCGCGCCTTCCTCGTAATAGCGGCGCGCGCTTTCCACGGGGTCGCCGATGTCCTCGTTGCCCGCGAAGCGGACACCCTTGGTGAGGCGCCCGTCGCGCACGTCAAGACAGACGATGACCCGTTTCGACAGCATGGGCCGCCTCCCGACAATAGCGGTAAAAATTTTCCAGCAACGTGAGGCCCGGCCGCCCGCTCTTCTCGGGGTGGAACTGCACGGCCCAGAAGCCGTCGCGCCCGTAGACCGAGCAAAAGTCCCGCCCGTAGCGCGTGCGCGCGATTTCGAGGCCGGGCTCGGTATCCACATAATAGCTGTGGACGAAATAAAATTCCGCCGCAGGATCGATGCCCGCCAAAAGGCGCGAGGGGCGCACCTGCTCGAGCCGGTTCCAGCCCATGTGCGGCACCGGGGCCGGACTTCCGTCCTCCTCGCGCATGTCCGGCGGGAAGCGGCGGCACACGCCGGGCGCGAGGCCGAGGGTCGTGACGTCGCCCTCCTCGCTCTTCTCAAGCAGTATCTGGCAGCCGAGGCAGATGCCGAGGAAGGGCCGGCCCGCGGCCACGATCTCGCGCAAGGGGGCTTCGAGGCCGGCGGCCGCGAGGGCGCTCATGGCCTGCCCGGCCGCGCCCACGCCCGGAAAGATGACGCCCTCCGCCGTGAGCAGTTCGTCGGGCCTGGCCGTCACCACGCTGGGGATGCCGCAATGCTCAAGCGCGCGGCGCACGCTTGTCAGGTTTCCGGCTCCGTAATCCACAATGGCGAGCATCGTCCCCTCCCGTCGCTGTCACTCCCGGCCGCCCAGGGTGCCGAAGCGGGAGGCCGAGCCTATCCCGCTTTGCCCCGCCTGTACAGCCGCGCGGGCACATCCTTCCCGCCGGGCGTCAAAAAGCTCACGCGAGAGGCGGAAAAGCATTGCCCTGCAAGGTTTGGCCGGCTTCTTGCAAATGTCCGGGCAAACATCAACGGCGCAAAGCCAAGGCCCGGCGGCAATGCCGCCGACGGCAAACGAGGTTGCATCATGCCCGTCATCTGGTTGCTTGGACTCTCCGGCAGCGGCAAGACCACGCTCGGCTCCCTGCTTCGGCTGCATCTTGAAAGCCTGGGCCACAATGTCGCCCATGTGGACGGCGACGCCTTCCGGCGGCAGTTCGGCTTTACCGGCTTCACGCCCGCCGACCGCATCCGCAATATCGACGCCATGCGCGAGCACGCGCTCCAGCTCCACGCGCAGGGCAAGGTCTGCATCGTCACGGCCATCACCCCCTACGAGGTCATGCGCCGCAAAAACCGCGAGCAGTTCCCGCTCTATCGCGAAATCTGGGTGCGCTGCGCCCTCAAGACGCTGGTGGACCGCGACACCAAGGGCCTTTACGCCAAGGCCGCTCGCGGCGAGCTCGAGCGCCTCACCGGGGTGGCCGACGCCTTTGACGAGCCGCGCCACGCGGACGCCGTCATCGACACCGACCGCCTCACCCTGGCGGAAAGCTATGTGGCCCTGCGCGACGTGGCCGAGGAGGCCCTCAACGTGAGCCGCAGCTGGCGCGAATTCCGCGAGGATTTGCGCTCCCCGGTGCTCCCGCTGCCGCCCGCGTCCGTGCACTGCCTGAAGCAGTAGGGCGGCCCGTAAAGGGCCCGCGGGCCTCAGAAGGTCCGCACGCCGTCCGCGGTGACGAGCACCGTGTGCTCCCAGCGCACGCCGCCCCATTCGGGATAATAGAGGCCCGGCTCCACGGTGACGGTCATGCCCGGCAGAAGCGCGCCCGTGGCGCGCGGCGAGAGGCTCGGAGCCTCGTGGGTCTCGAGGCCCACGCCGTGCCCGAGGCCGTGGGTGAAGTGCTTCTCCACCCCGGCGCCCTTGAAAACCTTGAGCGCCGCCGCATACACATCGGCCAGCGCCACGCCCGGCTTCATGAAGTCAATGGCCGCGGCCTGCGCCTCGCGCACAAGGGAAAGCGTGCGCGCAAACTCTTTCGACGGTTTTTCCCCGGCCCAGAAGGTGCGCGTCTGGTCCGAGCAGTAGGCGTCCACCCGGCAGCCCACGTCCACGAGCACCGGCCCCTCGGCCGGGATGCGGGTGGCCCCCGGAATGGCATGGGGGAGGGCCCCGTTGGGCCCGGCGGCCACGATGCTCGCAAAGGCCAGGCCCTCGGCCCCGTTTTCGCGGAAAAAGCGCTCCACCTCCCACGCCAGTTCGCGCTCCTCGCGGCCGCGCCAGTCGCCGCGGGCGAGCCCTTCCTCCACATGCCGCAAGAGGCGGTGATTGAGCGCAAAGCTCCGCTCCATGGCCGCCACCTCGTCGGCGTCCTTGATTTCGCGCAAGCGCTCCACCAGGCCGTCCGCGGCCACAAGCACGGGAAAGCGCCCGGCACGGGCCATGAGTTCCCGGCCGAAGGCGAAGCTCACCCCTTTTGCCTCAAAGCCCGCGCGGCCGCCCGAGCGCCGCAAGAGGCCCGCCAGTTCCCCGGCGGCGTCGGAGCCATATTTATAGATGCGCTCCTCGTCCCAGAGGCGCGCCGCGGCGTCGGTATAGCGCGCGTCCGTGGCGAGCCAGTCACGGCCGTCGGATGTGATGACGAGCGAGCCCGCGCTTTCGTTGCATTGCGGGTCATGCAGCTCGAAGCCCGAAAGATAGAAGCGGTTGGCCGCCCGGCTCACCAGGAGGGCGTCCAGCCCGCGCTCCGCCATGAGGCCGCGCAGGCGGTCGCGCCTGGCCGCATAGCGCGCCCGCGCTTCGGGCGTGGCGCCCGCCTCCGTGCCCATGCCTGCTGCTGTTTCCATGCCTGCCTCCTCTCTCTCCGCCCATCCTAGCGCGCGAAGCCGCCGGGGAAAAGCCCCCGCCCGGCCACGCCCCGGCCTGCCCTCTTCGTGCCCCGGCCGGCCTGCGGTTGACCGTGGCCGCCCTCCCGGAGTATAGCAGGGCCATGCCTACTCCTTCCACGAGCCTGCTGACGGTCCTCGATCTGGTGCCCTTCGGCCAGACCGGGCCGGAGCACCGCTTCTTCGCCCTGCGCCTCTCCCGCCCCGACTGGCCCGACTGGGATTCCTGGCGTCCCGGCCAGTTCGTCATGGTGCGCCCACTCTCCTTCGGGCTTGAGATTCCCTGGGCCCGGCCCTTCGGCATCTGCCACATGACGGCCCGGCACCTCATCTGCTTTTTCCAGGTCCACGGGCGCGGCACCAGGCGCATGGCGAAGCTCGTCCCCGGCGACCAGGTGCGCGTGTGGGGCCCGCTCGGCAACGGCTTCGCCATGGAGGACGACACCCCCACCCTGCTGCTCGCGGGCGGCATGGGCATCGTGCCCTTTGTGGGCTATGTCAACCGCCATCCGCAGCCGTGGAACCTCACCATGCTTTTCGGCCACCGCGAGCCGCTCGGCTGCTACCCCGTGGACAGCATCAACGAGCGCGTGCCCGTGGACACCCTCCGGGAGCCCGAATCCGGCGACCTTGACGACTTCATCTTTTCCCTGCAGGAGCGCATCCGCGACAATGCGGAGCAGCACGGCCTCGTGCTCGCCTGCGGGCCGAGGCCCTTCCTCCTGACCGTGCAGGAGCTGGCCGCGAGATACGGCGCGCGCGCCCAGCTTTCGCTGGAAAACCGCATGGCCTGCGGCGTGGGCGCCTGCCTCGGCTGCGTGACGCGCACNACAGCCGCGTGGCCCGTGGCCGCCACGCGCGANACGCCCGTGCAGGTCTGCACCCAGGGGCCGGTGTTCTGGGCCAACCAGGTAGAGCTTTGATATGGACCTTTCCGTCACCCTCAAGGGCCAGCGCCACGACCTCACGCTGAAAAANCCCGTNCTCACGGCCTCGGGCACTTTCGGGAGCGGGCTCGAATTCGCGCCCTACGGCGACCTTTCCTCCCTCGGCGGCATCGTGGTCAAGGGGCTCTCGCTCAGGCCNAGGCAGGGCAATCCCCGGCCGCGCATCGTGGAGACCACCGCCGGGATGCTCAACGCCGTGGGCCTCCAGAACGACGGCGTGGAGGCCTTCCTCAACTTCAAGCTCCCGCATCTGCCCTGGCGGGAAACCGCCATCATCGCCAACCTCTACGCCACGAGCCCGGAGGAATTCCGCGATCTGGCNGCCCGCCTCAACGGNGAGCCGGGCATCGCCGCGCTGGAGGTCAATGTCTCCTGCCCCAATGTGGCCGCGGGCGGCGCGCTCTTCGGGCAGGACCCGAAGCTCGCCCACGCAGTCACCCGCGCGGTGTGCGAGGGCGCGCCGGACAAGCACGTCATGGTCAAGCTCTCACCCAATGTGACGGACATCGCGCTCATGGCGAAAAGCGTGGAGGAGGCGGGCGCGGACAGCGTCTCCTGCATCAACACTCTGCTCGGCATGGCCGTGGACCTCGCGAGCCGCCGTCCGGCGCTCGCCAATATCGTGGGCGGCCTCTCCGGCCCGGCCATCAAGCCCGTGGCCCTGCGCTGCGTGTGGCAGGTGGCGCGGGCGGTGAATATCCCCGTGGTGGGGCTCGGCGGCATCGTCACGGCCGAGGACGCACTGGAATTTCTCCTCGTGGGCGCGTGCGCCATTCAGGTGGGCACGGCCAACTTCCTTTCGCCCGACGCGGCCTTCGCCCTCGTGGACGAGCTTCCCGCGGCCCTCAGCCGCGCGGGCGCGGCCTCCCCGCGCGAGCTCACGGGCGCGCTGGTGACGGACTGAGCGCCGCATGGCCCCGCGCATCCTCAAGGTCAGCACCGGCGAGGAATTTTCCGCCTTCATCGACCTCCCCTGGCGCGTGCTGGGNCGCTTCCCCCTCTGGGTGCCCCCGCTGAAAAGCGAGGACCGCGCCCTGCTCACGCCCGGAAAACACCCTTTCTGGGAGACGGCGCGGCGCGAGCTCTTTCTCGCCATTCGCGACGGCCGCCCCGTGGGCCGCATCGCCGCCATCGTGGACGAGAAATACAATGCCTATGCGGGCGTGAAGTGCGGGGCCTTCGGCTTTTTCGACTGCGAGGACGACCCCGAGGCAGCCCACGGCCTGCTCGGCGCCGCGCGCGACTGGCTTGCCGGGGAGGGCATGGCCTTCCTGCGCGGGCCGCTCAATCCTTCCGCCAACTACACCTGCGGGCTGCTTGTGGACGGCTTCGACCGGCCGCCCGCCATCATGATGCCGTGGAACCCGCCGTGGTACGCGCGCCTGCTGGAAAGCTGGCACCTGCGCAAGGAGGCGGACCTTTTCGCCTACCTCATCGAGCGCAAGCGCCTCGACCTGCCCGACTGGCTCACCGAGGAGGTGGGCCGCCTCAAGGCCGAGGGCCGCTTCACGACGCGCAGCTCGAGCAAGGCGACCATGGCGGAGGATATCCGCGCCATGCTCGACATCTATCGCGAGTCCTGGGCGGAAAACTGGGGCTTTTCGCCGCTCTCGCCCGGCGAGGCCGAGCGCCATGTGAAGGAGCTCAAGACCATCCTCGACCCGGATTTCTTCCTCCTCTTCTTCCACAAGGGGGAGCCCGCGGCGGGCATGGTGGCCCTCCCGGACATGAATCCGCTTCTCAAGCGTCTGAACGGCAAGATCGGCCTCTCTGCGCCCTGGCACTGGTGGCGCGCCCGCGCGGAGATTCGCGGCGGCTACCGCATCATGCTCTTCGGCATCAAGCCCGAATACCGCCTTTTGGGCCTGCCGCTGCTGCTGCTCGACGCCATGCTCGCGACGGCCAGGAGGCGACCCGACTTCCAGTGGGTGGAGGGCTCCTGGGTGCTGGAGGACAATGTGGCCATCGACGACCTCATCGAGGATTTTTCCGGGCGCCTCGTCAAGCGCTACCGCATCTACCGCCGGGAGATCAACGAAGCATGACCGACGCCGCCACGGACGCCAGCCAGAAGGCCCCCGCGCCGCTTGCGGGGAGGCGCGTGCTCGTCACCGGGGGCACGGGCTTTCTCGGGCGNCANCTGTTGCCGCAGTTGCTCGCGGCCGGGGCGGAGGTGACCTGCCTTGCGCGGCAGGGNTCGGANGTGAGNNGNCTCCCCTCCGGCGTGGCCGTGGCCCGCGGCGATTGCGCCACCGGCGAGGGCCTTGCGGAGGCCATGGCCGGGCAGGAAATCTGCATCCACATGGCNGCCCTGCTCTTCGGGCTGGGCTGGCAGGACTATCTGCGCGCCAACGGCCGCGCGGCCGCGCANCTGGCAAGGGCGGCGNANGGCTCNCCCACGNTGCGGCGNTTNGTGCTCGTCTCCAGCCTGGCCGCGGCCGGACCTGCCGCNGACCCGGCGAAAGCCCCCGGCAGCCCCGGCTGNCCGGACATTCCCTGCCGTCCGGTCTCGGCCTATGGCTGGTCCAAGCTNNTNAGCGAAGAAATCCTCGGGCGCGCCCTCGGGGAGCGCCTGGTGACGCTTCGGCCGCCCATCATCTACGGCTCGGGCGACAAGGGCCTCTTGCCCGTGTTCAAGGGCGTGGCCCGTGGCGTAGCCGTGAGTCCGGGACTGTTCCGCAGCTTCCCGGTTTCCGTCATCCATGCAGACGATGCGGCGCAAGCCATCCTCCTCGCCTGCGACCCGGCGGCGCGGGGCACCTATTATCTCGATGACGGCGCAAGGCACGACATGGCCTCCTTCTGCCGGGCCATGGGCAAGGCGCTCGGTCGGGAGCGCGTGCACATCCTCCACCTGCCCCTGCCGCTCATGGCCGTGACCGCGGCCCTTGCCAGCGGCGCGGGCTTTGGCTGCGCACGCCTTGCGCGCCTCTGCGGCCTTCAGGCGCCCCGGCGCGCGCCCAACTGGAACTTCGACAAATACCGCGAGGCCCGCGCCCCCGGCTGGCTCTGCGACGCCCGGCGCATCCGCGAGGAGCTCGGCTTCGCGCCGCGCATGGACCTTGCCGCCGGCATGGCCGAGGCCGTGGCCGGCTACCGCCGCGAGGGCTGGCTGTGAAAATCGCCGTTCAGGAACTCTCCAAGGCTTTTGGCGGCCGGGACATCTTCAACAATTTCTCTCTGGAGGTGGATTCCGGCGTCAGGCTCTGCGTCTGCGGGCCCAACGGCACGGGCAAGTCGACCCTGTTGCGGCTGCTCGCGGGCGTTGAGGCGCCGGACGGCGGCCGCGTGCTTTTGCCGAAAGGCTGCCGCCTCGGCTATGTGGAGCAGGAGCTTTCGGACGAGGCGCTGGATACGCCGCTCCTCACCTATGTGCTCGACGTGCTCCACGACTGGAACGACTTCTGGGCCCAGTGGGAGCAGGCCGCCGAAGCCGGAGACGAGGCGCGCCTTACGCGCCTCATGGAGCGCCAGGCCGAACTCGAGGCCGTCTATGGCTACAACCCGGAGCACCGCGCCAAGGCCGTGCTCTCGGGCCTCGGCTTTTCCGAGGCCAAGTGGGGCCGCACCCTGCGCGAGCTTTCTGGCGGCTGGCGGGAGCGCGCCAAGCTCGCGCGCGTGCTCGTGGCCGGGGCCGACGTGCTCCTGCTCGACGAGCCCACCAACCACCTCGACATGGAGGCCGTGGAGTGGCTCGAGGGCTTCTTGCGCGACTTCGCGGGCGCCCTCGTCTTTGTGGCCCATGACCGCGTGTTCATGGACAATGTGGGCACGCATGTGCTCTATCTGGGCCTTTCCAAGCCGGTTTTCCGCAAGGCCACCTACAGCCAGTTTTTGCGCCTGCAGGAGGAATACAACGCCCAGCGCGAGCGCGAGGCCAGGGCACTGCAGGACGAGCTCGACCGCAAGATGGCCTTTGTGGAGCGCTTCCGCGCCAAGGCCACCAAGGCGCGCCAGGCCGGCTCGCGCCAGAAGATGGCGAAAAAGCTGGAAAAGGAGCTGGAGGATTACCGCCCGGAGCCCAAGCGCCGCGAGCTCAACTTCGTCTGGCCCGAGGCCCCGCATTCGGAAAAGGTGGTGCTTTCGGCGGCGGAGCTGGCCTTCCACTTCCCGGACGGAAAGCACATGTGGCCGCCGCTCACCTTCACGCTCTACCGGGGTGCGCGCATCGCCCTCGTGGGCCACAACGGCTGCGGCAAGTCCACGCTGCTGAAACTCCTGGCCGGCACGCTCGAGCGCACGGGCGGTTCGCTCGTCACGGGCTCGCTGACGCGCCTCGGCTACTACACCCAGCACCAGATGGAGACGCTCAGGCCCGACACAACGGTGCTCGCCGAGCTTAGGCGCCTTTCCGACCCGCGCACCACCGAGGAGGAGCTCATGAGCGTGCTGGGGCTCTTTCTCCTCGGGCAGCAGTATTTCGACAGGCAGGTGAGCGCGCTCTCGGGCGGCGAAAAGAGCCGCCTCGTGCTGGCGAGCCTTTTCCTCAAGCGCTGCAACTTCCTTTTGCTGGACGAGCCCACCAACCACCTCGACCTCGAAAGCCGCGAGGCCCTGGCGCGGGCGCTGCAAAAATTCGACGGCACCCTGCTCATGGTGGCGCATGACCGCTGGCTGCTCTCGCAGGTGGGCGCGGAAGCGTGGGAGCTGGACAGTCGCGGCATCACGGTCTATCCCGATTTCGCTGCCTATGACGCGGCGCGCAAGGCCCGGCTGGCCGGAGTTTCGCAAAGCGCCCTGCTCACGCTTGACGGCGGGGACGCCCCGGCGCAGGCGCCCGAGCCCGCGCAGGCCAAGGGGCCGACCCTCTCCCGCGAGGACCAGAAAAAGCGCAAACGCGAGGAAGCTGCCCAGCGGAACGCCCTGCACAAGGCGCTCAAGCCCCTGCAGGAGAAATACGAAAAGCTGGAGGCCGAGCTCGCCCGCGTGCTCGAGGAGCAGGGCGCGACGGAAGCCGAGCTCGCCGACCCCGAGGTCTATGCGGACCACGCCCGCTCCGGGGAACTGCTCAAGCGGTTCGAGGAATGCCGCAGCCGCGGCGAGGCGCTGGTGGAGGAAATGGCCGAGCTCGAGGCAAAGCTGGACGAGGTCCGCGCCCGTCACGGCGCGGCAGGAGCGGAGAAGGACGCATGAAGGCCGAGAGCGCCGAGCCCGCAGGCGACGACCTGCCCCTCATGGACGTGGCCGCGGGCATCCTCTGGCGCGGCGGCCGTTTTCTCGCTGCGCAAAGGCCGGAGGGCAAGCCGCTCGCCGGCTTCTGGGAACTCCCCGGCGGCAAGCTCGAAGCCGGGGAAAGCGCCGAAGCGGCGCTCGCCCGCGAACTTGCCGAGGAGCTCGGCGTCAGGGTGCGCGAGGCCCGCTTCTGGCGCACGGCGGAGCACGCCTATCCTGCGCGCGGCCTCCGCGTGCGGCTCCACTTCTTCCAGGTGACGGAATTTGACGGCGAACCCGTGGCCCGCGAAGGCCAGGCCCTCGCCTGGGTGACGCCCGAGGAGGCCGCCGAGCTCGACTTCCTGCCAGCGGATGCGGAAATCTTGCGGGAGTTGCAGGAGCAGACGCCCACGGAAGTGGCCGTTGCGCCCCCCCTCAACTAAGGATCCACTCCAGCACGGCGTCGGCCATGAGCGCCGCGGCCTGGGTCACGCGCGGGGCAAGCGGCGGCGCGTACGCCACGTCCGACTGGAAATCTCCCACCAGCACGAGGTTGCCGAGGCGGCGGCGCTGCATGGCCGGGCCGCCCACGCCCGCCATGCCCGAGGCCGAGGCGATGCGCCGCCTGGCGAGCAGGGCCTGCTCCACGAGCAGGGTCTTGCTCTCCGCCGCGTCAAAGGCTTCCACCCAGAGGGGACAGGCGGGGAGCAGGCTCGGCAGGTTGGCTTCGTCAAGACGCGCGTTGACCAGCTCGAGGCGGATGTGCGGATTGAGCTCGCGCAGCACTTCCCCGAGGGCTTCCACCTTGGGACGGCCCACATGGCGCGGCCAGAACTGCTGGCGGTTGAGATTGGAGGCGTCCACCACGTCGTGGTCGATGATGAGCATGTCCTCCACGCCCGAACGCGCGAGCATGAGCGCCACGTTGGAGCCGAGGCCCCCGGCCCCGGCGATACCCACGCGCGCAGCCCGGAGCCTGGCGAGCTCGTCCGGCGAGAAGTAGCGGGCAAGCCCCTGGCGCAGGGCGTCCAAGCCACCCTCCCCGGCTTCGCGCGCCTCGCTTCCGCTCATGCCGCCGGGTCTTCCCAGTCCTTGAGCACGGGCTGGTAGCCGTTGGCCGCGAGGTCGGCCATCATCTGCTCCAGGCTGCGGTGGTCGGTGATCTCGAACTGGCCGGGATTGTGCAGGTCCTCGGTGGCGCGGCCGCCCACGGCCGTGGACACGCCCGCCGAGACGCGCGTAACGCCGAGAGGCACGAGGTGGTCGCGCATGAAGGCGCTCTCGCGGCTCGAGCAGGTGATGCCCGCGCGCGGCAAGAAGCAGCGCAGGGCCGTCACATACTGGGCGAGTTCGCGGTCGGTGACGCCGTGCGTGACCTCGAATTCCCCCTCGTGCGGGCAGATGCGCGGGATGGAGACGCTCACCTCCACGCCGGGGAAGTGCCGCTGGAGCCACCAGGCGTGCAAGCCCGTGGCGAAAGCGTCCTGCTCGAAGGAATCCAGCCCGAGCAGCGCGCCCACGCCGAGCGAGCGCATCCCGGCGCGCGCGGCGCGCTCCGGCGCGGCCAGCCTGAAGGCGTAGTCCCGCTTGGGGCCCGCCGGATGCAGCCAGGCATAGAGCTTGGGATTATAGGTCTCCTGGAACATGGTCATGGAGTCCACGCCGGCTTCCACGAGCATGTGGTAGTTTTCCTCGGTCTGCGAATAGACCTCGATGCCCACCGAAGCGAAACGCGGCTTGATGCGGCGCACCACGTCGGCGATATATTCCGGGGAGGAGATTTTCGGCGCGTCCCCCGTGAGTAAAAGGATATGCTGGAAGCCCGCGTCCGCGATGGCGAAGGCCTCGGCCGCGGCCTCCTCCACGCTGAGGTGCCGGCGGGGCTGCTTGTTCTTCGCATTGAAGCCGCAGTAACGGCACTGGTTGGTGCAGACATCCGAAATATAGAGCGGCGTGAAGATGCTCACCGCGCGGCCGAAATAGCGCAGGGTGAGCTCGTGCGCCTTTTGCGCCAGAGCCTCGAGGTGCTCGGCCGCCGCAGGCGAGAGGAGGACGAGAAAATCCTCCGGCGAGAGCCAGTGCCGGGCGAGCTTGTCCAAGACGGCCGTGACATCTGCGGAAGTGGCGCGGGCCGCAGCCTCGCTGCGCCGCGCGGCGGGCCAGTTCTGCAAAAATTCCTGAAAGGTTTCCATCATGCACCTGGACTGGAAAAAGGTCGCCCCGGTTTGCACCGGGGCCTGAAAAACTCAGCGCAAAAAACCCGTGAGCGGGGATGAGGCCTCGGCCCCTTCGCCGCGCTTCTTCACCGCGCCCGGGCCGGCCAGCCACGCGTCGCGCCCTGCCGCCACAGCCTCGCCGAAGGCCCGCGCCATGCGCACCGGGTCCCCGGAGGAGGCGATGGCCGTGTTCACAAGGCAGGCGGCCGCGCCCATCTCCATGGCCTCGCAGGCTTGCGAGGGGAGCCCGATGCCAGCGTCCACCACGATGGGGATGTCCAGCTCCTCGATGAGGATGGCAATCATCTCCCGCGTTTGCAGGCCCCGGTTGGTCCCGATGGGCGCGCCCAGCGGCATCACGGCGGCCGCGCCCGCGTCCACGCAGGCCCGCGCCACATAGAGGTCGGGATTGATATAGGGCAGCACCGTGAAGCCTTCCCCGGCGAGGATTTCCGTGGCCTTGGCCGTGCCGTAGCCGTCGGGGAGCAGGTGGCGCGTGTCCGAGATGACCTCGATCTTGATCCAGTCGCCGCAGCCCGCGGCCCGCGCCAGGTGCGCGAGGCGCACGGCCTCCTCCGCGGTGCGCGCGCCCGAGGTGTTGGGGAGAAGGCGCATGTGCGGCGGGATATGCCCCATGACGCCCTTCTGGCCCGGCTCCACCCGGCGCATGGCCACGGTGATGACCTCCGCGCCGCTGGCCTCGGCCACGGCGGGGATGAGGGCGTCGTCACCGTATTTGCCGGTGCCGATGAAAAGGCGGCTTTTCAGGGTCACGCCGCCAATGACCAGTGGATCGTCCCGCATAGTGCCTCCGCCGCCCCTGCGGCGGCCCGATAGGTGCGCTTGTGTGTAGGGAAAAAGAGGTCCGCTGCCGGCCAGAGGCCTGCTCCGCGCAAGGGCTGCGCCGGGCGGCTCTAGCCGCCGCCCACGAACTGGACGATCTCGACCGTGTCGCCGTCGGCGAGAGCGCGGGCGGCGAAGTCCGCCGCGGGGACGATGGCGCCGTTGAGCTCCACGACCACGGCCCTGGGCGCGTGGCCGCGCGCTTCGAGCAGGGCGAGCACCGTGGAAAAATCCCCGCTTTCGCGCGTGCCGTTGATGGTGAGTTCCATAAT
This sequence comes from Desulfovibrio sp., assembly GCA_014804905.1. GTDB lineage: Bacteria > Desulfobacterota > Desulfovibrionia > Desulfovibrionales > Desulfovibrionaceae > Desulfovibrio. The sequence goes on from JAAUYX010000052.1 coordinate 36,066, forward strand.
GTCTCCTGAAATCCGGGCAGGAATCGCAATCCCCCGCCCGGCCCTCAATCCTATGCCTTGCAGGGGGCGATTGCAAGCAGGGGCAGCCGGTGAGAGCTTCGGCCTCAGCGCCGGAGCAGGGCGAGCCGGAAGCGCACCATGAGCTCGCGCAGTTCCTGCCGCGTCAGGCCGAGGAGGCGCGGGGCCACCAGACAGAGGCCGCCCGTGAGGAAGGTATAGACCACGCCGGAGAGGACAAAGCGCAGGATGCCGTCGAGCGGCGTGTCGATGCCCGCGCCCGCGAGCAGCTCCGCCAGCGAGGAGGTGGCCTCGCGCGCGCCGAAGGCCAGCGCCAGGAGGGCGGCCACGCACACTACCTGATGGGCGGCGTTGCGCCAGAAATCAAAGGGGATGAAGCGCGAGGCGAGCCAGAGATAAAGGTTCACGGTCACGCACTGCACGGCCACGGTCTTGACGGCGAGGCCCGTGGCCCCGAGGTTGAGNCCGCCGAGNTGCGCGGGCGCGAGCAGGAGCCACGCCGTGNCGAAGCCGTAGACACATTCCAGCGCCGCCAGGTTGCGCAAAACGCGCGTGCGCCCNGTGGCGTGAAACACCGAGCCCGCGAGNTGCCCNTAGGCCTGGTGCAGCGGATAGAGCGCCATGATCTGCACCGGGAGCAGGGCCGCGGCAAACTGGGCGCCGCCGAAAAACTCNACNAGGGCCGCGCCCTCGGCGAGGGTGAAGCAGGAAAAATAGGCGGCCACGGCGTAGAGNAGNGGCGCGAAGCGCGTGAGCAGCCGCCCCATGGCCGTGACGTCCTTCTGGCCCCAGGCGATGGAGAGCTCGCGCATGACGAGCGGCGTCATGGCCGAGACAAAGAGGAAGCAGGCCATGCTCACCTTTTGCGACAGGGCGAAAAAACCCTGCTGGGCGCTGCCGTCGAACCACTGGAGCAGCCAGCGCTCGGCCGTNAGCATGAAGAAGGAGAGCAGGGCCTGCACGAAAAGCGGATGGCTGTAGTCGAAAAATTCGCGGCCATAGGCGCGCATCTGGGCCNTGTCCGGNTTAAGGCGCAGGGGCACGCCGCGCNCNNNCCAGTGGCGGCGGCTCACCAGCCAGAANGCCAGCGCCGTGGCNCCGAGCATGAGNTATTGCTGCGCGAAGAGGCTCCCGATGGTGAGCCAGTTCCCCCAGAAGAGCAGGCCCAGNAGCGCCACGGCGAGGAGGGAAATGACGGTGCGCGCGAGCTCCGAGGGGATGGTGGCGCCGAGGGCGTCGTTCATGGAGCGCAAAACGCGGCTCCACCACGTCAGAAAGGCCCAGAGCGCGGCCAGCGGCGCGAGCCACAAGGGCACGCCGGGCATGAGCAGGCCCCCCACGGGCGGCCAGAGCATGAAGAGGGCCGCGAGCCCGCTCACCACGGCCACGCCGAGGCTCACGCGCAGGTAAAAGCCGGCGAGCGCCGTCTCGTCCCGGCGGCGCGACAGGGCATTGTAAAAGCAGGTGGAGGTGCCCATGTCGAGAAAGCCGGAAAGCTGCTGGAAAAGATTGGTGGCNAAGCTGTAATTGCCGTACATCTGCGGCCCGAGGGCGCGCGGCAGGATGGCCTCCATGACGAGGTAGACCGGGACGGAGGCCATGTTGGCCAAAAGCTTGAAGCCGTAACGGCGCGCCAGCGTGGGCGTGGGGCTTTGCATGGGGATTGGTGCGGGACGCGGGCCAGATGCGGCNGGCGCCCCGCCGCCAAGAGTGGCATTGTCCGGGCCGCTTGGCAAGGGCGGCGTGGCGAAAAAGGGGCGACGCGGCGCGCCAGCGCGAGGNAGGCCNCCGGGGCAGCCCGCCGGGACAGCCCNTGAGGGCCTGCTCGCCGCTTGCCTGCCGGAGCCCTTGCCGCTATAGTGCCAGATACTCCGGTTCCGCGCACGAAAGCGGAGCCTGCCACATCCTCATTTTTCCCAAGGAGCCCCAATGCCCGGCCCAGCCACGCCCCCGCGTGACACCGCCATCGGCGCGCGCGTCCGCGCGTTCCGGGAAGCGCGAGGCCTTGACCTCGCCGCCCTCGCCGAGACCACCAATCTCTCCCCGGCCTTCCTGGCCNGCCTCGAAAACGGCGACATCTATCCGCCCATCGGCACNCTGCAAAAGGTGGCGCGCGCCCTGGACGTGCGCCTCGGCACCTTTCTCGACGGCGAGGAATCCACCGACCCGGTCATCTCCCGCATCGAGGNTTTTCCCGGCGGCTTTTCTGGCGGGCGGCACATGACACCTCCGCAGCAGCATGACNCCGACGCCCCGCAGGGCGGCTGCGCCGAACCCGCGGCGGACATGCGCCGCCCCGGCTANATCTATCAGGTGCTCGGCAAGGGCAAGAGCGACCGCAACATGGAGCCCTTTTGCGTGGAATTTTTCCCGCCCGCGCCGNATGCCGAGCCGCACCTCTCCTCCCATCAGGGCGAGGAGTTCATCCTCGTGCTCGCGGGGCGGCTCGGCGTGNGCTANGGCCGCGAGCGCTTNGAGCTTTCGCCCGGCGAGACCATCTATTACAACTCCATCGTGCCCCACGCGCTCACCGCGCTGGACGGGGAGCCGGTGCGNATNCTCGGGGTGGCCTACAATCCATGAGCAACACCACNTCCCCGCAGGAGGCCCCCGACGATTTCGTGCTGCGCGAGTGGACGCTCGGGCAGATACTTGACGACACCATNNCCCGCTTCCCGGACCGGGACGCCCTCATCTACGCGGACCGCGGCTATCGCCTCACCTGGCGGGAGTTCGGCGCGCTCGTGGANCGGCTCGCCAAGGGCCTCATGGCGCTGGGCATCCGGAAGGGCGAGAAGGTAGCTGTGTGGGCCANNAATGTGCCGTGGTGGGTGGCGCTCCAGTTCGCAACGGCGCGCATCGGCGCCATCNTGCTCACGGTGAACACCAATTGCCGGGAGCANGAGCTCCGCTATCTGCTCGGCCAGTCCGAATGCGAGAACCTCTTCCTCATCGAGAGCCTGCGNGACCACAGCTTCCTCGACACCCTTTACGCCATCGCGCCGGANCTGCGCAGCCAGCCCCGNGCCGGCGGCCTGCGCAGCAAGGCGCTGCCGCACTTGCGGCGGGTGTGCTTTCTCGGCGCGGAAAAGCACCGCGGCATGTTCTCCATGCCCGAAATCCTCGCGCTCTCGGTGATGACCGACGAGGCGCAGTACNAGGCGCGCCAGGCCGNGCTTGACCCGCACGACGCCATCAACATGCAGTATACCTCGGGCACCACGGGCTTCCCGCGCGGGGTCATGCTCACCCATGTGGGCGTGGGCCTCAACGGCTACTGGATAGGCCGCCGCCAGCGCCTCACGGAAGAGGACCGCGTGTGCCTGCCCGTGCCGCTCTTNCACTGCTTCGGCTGCGTNCTCGGGGTCATGGCCTGCGTCAACCACGGCGCGGCCATGGTGGTGCTCGAGAGNTTCAATCCCCTGCATGTGCTGGAGGCNGTGGAGCGGGAGCGCGCGACNGCCCTCTACGGCGTGCCCACCATGTTCATCGCCGAGCTGGAGCACAGGCGCTTTCACGAGTTCGACCTCTCCTCGCTGCGCACGGGCATCATGGCGGGCTCGGTCTGCCCGGAGCCGCTCATGCGCCGCGTGGTGGAGGACATGCACATGCGCGAGGTCACCATCTGCTACGGCCTCACCGAGGCCTCGCCGGTGATGACNCANTCNGACATCCATGACCCGCTTGCCCTGCGCTGCGANACCGTGGGCCGGGCGCTCCCCGGCATNGAGGTGCGCNTGGCCGACCCGGAGGGNGTGGAGGAGCTGCCGCGCGGCACGCCCGGCGAAATCCTCTGCCGCGGCTACAATGTGATGAAGGGCTATTACAAATTGCCCGAGGACACGGCCAGGGCCGTGACGCCCGANGGCTGGCTGCGCTCCGGCGACCTCGGCGTCATGGACGAGGCGGGCTACTTGCGCATCACCGGGCGCNTCAAGGACATGATCATCCGCGGCGGCGAGAACATCTATCCGCGCGAAATCGAGGAATTTCTCCTCGGGATGCCGGGCGTCATGGACGTGCAGGTGGTGGGNGTGCCGAGCCGCAAATACGGCGAGGAAGTGGCGGCCTTCATCCTGCCGAGACCCGGTGCCACGCCGGACGCGAAANCCGTGCGNCAGTGGTGCCGGGGCAAGATCGCCTGGCACAAGATTCCCCGGCATGTGGCCGTGGTGGAGAGTTTCCCGCTCACGGCCAGCGGCAAAATCCAGAAATTCCGGCTGCGCGAGGANGCGGCGCGGCGCTGGCCCGAGGCCGCGCAGGACAATGCGGANCACGCCGCCGACGCACCCTCCTCCCCTCCTTCAGGAGCTTCCCATGCCTGACAACGAAACCACGCCCGGAACGGCAGGCGCCAATGCCCGCCTCGNNGATGACGGCAAGGGCCGCGACTTCGCCCTTGAGTCAGACAAAGGCTGCGGCGCGTGCCCGCTTTCCCGCATCCCGGCCTCCGTGTTGAAAGGGCTCTTCAGGCCGCCCTTCCGCAAACGGCATCCCTTCATCTTCTGGGGCCTCTGCCTGCTCGCGCTGGCGGCGGCCGCAGCCATCGGGCGGCTCGCGGCGCTCCCCGCCTCCGGCGAGCGACTCGCGCTCGTCTCCGTGCGCGGGCCCATCCTCGACCCGGCGCCCACCCTCGCCTGGATACGCCAGCTCGAGCAGGACGGGCGCGTGAAGGGCGTGCTCCTGCGGGTGGATTCCCCCGGCGGGGGCGCCGCCGCCTCGCAGGAAATCTATGCCGCGCTCGCGCGCCTCGCCCGGAAAGTGCCTGTCGTGGTCAGCATGGGCGCCACGGCGGCCTCGGGCGGCCTCATGGTGAGCATGGCCGGGGAGCGCATCTTCGCCAATCCCTCCACGGTCACGGGCTCCATCGGCGTCCGCATGGACATCCCGCAGCTCCAGGGCCTCATGGACAAGGTGGGCGTCGGCCAGGAGACGCTGGTGACCGCGCCCTACAAGGATGCGGCTTCCTATTTGCACCCGCTCACGCCGAAAGACCGCGCCTATCTCGAGCATGTGCTCATGGACATGCACGAGCAGTTCGTGGCCATCGTCGCAAAAGGGCGCCACATGGAGCGGGAGCGGGCCGCGAAGCTCGCGGACGGCAAGATTTTCACCGGGCAGGAGGCCAAGGCCCTCGGCCTTGTGGATGTCATGGGCGGTGAGGACGCGGCGCTCGACTGGCTTGCGCACAAGACGGGCGTGCCCGCCGACCGCCCCCTGCTGCGCAGGAAGGAGGGCGGCCGCACCGCCCTTGTGGAGCGCCTTTTGCGCGGCGCGGCCGAGGCGCTCGGCCTTGCGGACGCGCTGGAGCTGGCCGGAAGCCTCGGCGAACGGGGGCTTGCGCCGGCCTTCCTCTACCAGCTCTGAGCCGGGGCTCAGGCGAGCGCGCTCAGGTCGTAATCCGAGCTTTCCGCAATATCGCAGTCTATCAGGGCTCCAGGCGCGACGCCCGGCCCACTCACCCAGGTCACGCCGTCCACTTCAGGCGCCTGGAACCAGGTGCGCCCCCGGTGCAAGCCCGGCCAGTCGGCCACGGGTGCGTCCACCAGCACGGGGAGGCGGCTCCCCACGAACTGCGCCAGAATGTCCGCGCTGATGGCCGCCTGGATTTCCATGAGTCGCGCCCGGCGCTCCTCGCGCACGGGCACGGGGACCTGATGGGGAAGCGCCGCCGCGGGCGTACCCTCCTCCGCCTGGTAGGCGAAAACCCCGAGATGCGTGAAGCGGGCTTCCTCCACAAAGCGGCAGAGCTCCGCGAACTGCGCCTCGGTCTCCCCCGGATAGCCCACGATGAAGGTGGTGCGGAAGGCCGCGTCCGGTAGGATGCTGCGCACCCGCTCGAGCACGCGGCGCGGGTCGCCCGCGAAGGGGCGCCCCATGGAGCGCAAAAGCTCCGGGGCCACATGCTGGAAGGGAATGTCCAGATAGGGGAGCACCGGGGGCCCCAGCTCGGCCATGCGCCTGAGCAGGGCCTCCGTCACGCCCGTGGGATAGAGGTAGAGCAGGCGCAGCCAGGCGAGACCGTCCAGCCCGGCCAGCGCGGTGATGAGCTTCGTGAGCTGCGGGCGCTCGTCCCCGAAGTCGCTGCCCCAGGCGGAAACATCCTGTGCCACCAGGTCCAGCTCGCGCACGCCATGCGCGAGGAGTGAGCGGGCCTCGGCGAGCAGCGCTTCCATGGGCGTGGAGCGCAGGGGCCCGCGGATGGACGGAATGGTGCAGAAGGCGCAGCGGTGGCGGCAGCCCTCCCCCACCTTGAGCCACGCATAGGAGGGCCCGGTGGAAAGCAGTCGCCCGTCCGGGTTCGCATCAGGCGCGGGCGCGAGCCCGAGGGCCGTCCCCACGAGGCCGGGCCAGCGCTCAAGGTCCTCCGTAGGCAGCCAGAGGTCCACTTCCGGGAGTTCCTTGGCGAGCTCGGCCACGCCGTAGCGGCCCACCATGCAGCCCGCCACGGCGAGCAGGGGCCGGCGGCGCAGCTTTTCAAGATGCCGTGCCGCGTCGAGCACGGCGCGGATGGACTCGCGCACCGCGGGCTCGATGAAGCCGCAGGTGTTGATGAATACGAGGCGGCTTCTGCCCATGTGCTTGACGGGCTTGACGGCGACGCCCAGCGAGCCCAGCAGGCGCTCGCTGTCCACCCGGTTCTTGGGGCAGCCGAGGCTCAGGGCCCAGACGGGCAGGGGTCGGCGGGAGGCGGCAGGCATCGCGTCAGAAGGGCACGCGGAGGAAGCGCGCGCTTTCGGGCTGGATGTGGAGGAGCCGCTCGGCGGAAACGCGGTCGGCGCTCGTCACGAAGCTCGCCCTGTTGATGTTGAGGATGGCCTCGGCCTCGTGGCTGCAGTCGAAAAGGTGAAGGACGTCGCCGTCCGCGCGGTCGGCCGTGGTCCAGTGGCGGTTCATGGGNCCGCCCTCGGGCGTGAGGCTGCGCAAAAAGCGGAACACGATGGCCCGGCCGCGGCCGGGGGCCAGCCAGTCCTTGCAGGCGGCGAANAAGGCGTCCGGCCCGGGCAGCGGNCCCTGCGCNTAGGGCGCGCGGATGTCCAGCGGATAGGCGCGGGACTGGATGCGGAGCAGGTTGTCCACGAGCGCGATATAGTCCGTCTCCTGGGTGAGCACCGCGCGGAAGGCCTCGGGNCGGGANGCGAGGCCCATGAGGGTCTCGTTGANGATGTCGCGCGCCTTGAGCACGCGGATGCCGTAGAGCAGGCGCAGCGCGTTGAGCACCGCGTAGATGGCGCAGAAGGTGTCGAGCTTGCCCTGGTAGAAGGGTTTGAGCATGGTCTTGCTGTGCGTGTGGGGTGGTGCGCGTCTGTGCTGCCTGTTTAATGCCGAAATTATCCGTCAAAAACAGCCTTTTCGGTGCTTGCTACGTCAGAAAAAAATTTCCTCGGTCGAGTACTTAAGTACACTCCCTTCGGAAATTATTTTTCTTCCTTGCAAGCACCGAAAAATCTTATTTTTTAGGATTCTTCCGGCACCAGCACCCGTCTTCCGCTTCGCTCCAGACGGGAAGNGGTGCTACCGTCAACTGCCTTGAAAACTGTGCTTTCTCTCATTCTCTATTGTGTCCGTTTGCCTTCGCGCCGTCACTCCACGGTGACGCTCTTGGCGAGGTTGCGCGGCTGGTCCACNTCCTTGCCGAGATAGTCCGCCACCTCGTAGCTGAAGAGCTGGAGCGCGGGNAGCGCCGCAAAGGCCGCNAGCGGCGCGGGAAGNTACGGGATGCGCCACACNTCGTCCGTGGCGAGCTCCATGCCGGGATTGGTGAGCGCGATGACCTTGCCCTGCCTGGCCTGCACTTCCTCGATATTGGACTTCACCTTCGGGAAGAGCGCGTCGTCCAGCGCCAGCGCGAAGGTGGGAAAGGCCGGGTCGATGAGCGCGATGGGCCCGTGCTTCATCTCACCCGCGGCATAGCCCTCGGCGTGGATATAGGAGAGCTCCTTGAGCTTGAGCGCGCCCTCCAGCGCCAGCGGGAAGCAGTGCCCGCGCCCGAGATAGAAGAAATTGGCCGCCTGCGCGTACTTGAGNGCGAGNTCGCGCGCTGTCTTGTGCATCTGCGGCAAATGGTCGTCGAGCAGCGCGGGCAGCGACTGGAGCAGGCCGATGCGCTCCTTGCGNGCGGCAGCATCGAGCCCGCCCGTGCGCTCGCTCCAGTGGAGGGCCATGAGCGCGAGNCTCANCATCTGGCTGCACATGGCCTTGGTGGAGGCNACGCTGATTTCNGGGCCNGCCTGGGTGAAGAATACGGCGTCGGCCTCGCGCGCGATGGACGAGCCCACCACGTTGCAGAGGCCGAGCACGGGCAGGCCCTGCTCCTTCATGAGCCNGAGCGCGGCAAGGGTGTCCGCCGTTTCGCCGCTCTGGCTGATGACGAGGCCCATCTCGCCCNCGCCGAANCGCGGCTTCTCCCGGTAGCGGAATTCCGAGGCGATNTCCACCTGCACGGGGATGCCNGCCCAGGCCTCCAGCAGGTGGCGCCCCCAGAGCCCGGCATGGTAGGAGGTGCCGCAGGCCACCACATGCAGGCGCTTCGGCACGGGGAGCTGCGCGATTTCGGGGAGCACCACGCCCTCGCCCGANTGGGCCACGCGCCCGGCGAGGCCGTCGGTGATGACGCGCGGCTGCTCGAAGATTTCCTTGAGCATGAAGTGGCGGAAGCCGTCCTTTTGCGCGGCCTGCATGTCCCACTGGATGACCTGGGCCTCGCGCTCCACGGGCNNGAGGTCCGCGAGGCGGAAAATNCCNTGCTCCGACGCGGTGGCGCGCACGATNTCCCCGTCTTCCAGAAAGACCACGCGCCGCGTGTAGGGCAAAAAGGCCGGGATGTCCGAGGCCACGAAGTTCTCGCCCGTGCCGAGNCCGAGNATGAGCGGCGCGGACATGCGNGCCGCATAAAGGGTGTCCGGCTCCGCCACGTCGAGCAGGCACACGGCGTAGGCCCCGTGCGCCTCGCGCAGGGCTGCTGCGAAGGCATGGAGCAGGTCCGGCTCGGTCTTGCGGCGCTCGGCGATGAGGTTGACGAGCACCTCGGTGTCCGTCTCCGAATGGAATTCGTAGCCCCGCGCCGTGAGCTCNGTCTTGAGCTCCTGATAATTCTCGATGATGCCGTTGTGGACAAGCGCGAGCGAGCCGTCATTGGCAAGGTGCGGATGCGCGTTGCGCTCCGCCGGGACGCCGTGGGTGGCCCAGCGGGTGTGGCCCATGGCGCAGGTGGCGGTGACGGCCGGGGAATCGGCGAGCTTTTCCTTGAGGGCNTGGAGCTTGCCCTTGGCCCTGAGCACATGGATTTTCCCCAGCTGCTCCCAGGCCACGCCCGCGGAATCATAGCCGCGGTATTCCAGCCGCTCCAGCCCCTCCACCACCACGGGAACCGCCGGGCGATGGCCCACATAGCCGATGATGCCGCACATGGATGCCTCCGGGACGCGGGGCCGCGCCTACATGTTCACGCGGTCAACGAGGTTGCTGTTGACCACTTCNACCTTGGCCTTGTCGGCGAGGCTCTGGATAAAGATGGCATACACGGCGTCCTCGCGCTCGCGCTGCACGCCCTCGGCCAGCGCCTCGGCCACGCTCTCGAAGCCCGCGTCGTCCGGGGGGAGCACTTTGTCCACGCGGCAGATGAGCGCGCCCGGNCCCNCCGGNCCCGTGACGCTGTAGACGCGGGANAGCCAGTCGCCGGGCTTGTCCGCGAAGATGGCCTCAGTGAGCGCCGGGTCCTGCGCGAAGTCCGCNAGGCTGCCCCCGCGNTCCACCACNGGNGCGACCCTGACGCCGAGCTTCTTGGCCTCGGCCTCGGCAAGCGGNCCGTTCTTGAGGCCCGAAAGCGTGGCCTGCGCGCTCGCCAGCGCGTCCGCGAGCGCCTTTTCCGCGGNAAGCCGCTTCACGATGCCTTCCTTCACCTCGGCGAAAGGCNTNGTGGACGGNGGCTCCGTGGCGAGGACGCGCGCCACGATATAGCTGTCNCCAGCCTCGAGGGCGCTGTCCACGGGAAGGCCCGCGCCGGCCGCAAGCAGGGCCTCGGCGCCCTCGGGCTTGACGCCGAGCTTTTCCATNAGGCCCTCCCTGTCGAGGAAGCCGGTCTCCGCGGCCTTGAGGCCGTGGCGTTCCGCGCTTTCGGCNAGGGGCTTGTTGAGGATATTGTCCTCGATGAGGCTGTCGAGCGCCTCGTGGAGCTTGTCCGAGCCCTGCTCGAAGGCCGCGCCCTTGCGCGCCTCGGCGATGACCTTTTCAAATTCCTGCACGCCGCCGGGCGTCTTTTCCTCCACAAGGATGAGGTGGAAGCCGAAGGGGCTGCGCACCGGCTCCGAGACCTTGCCCGGCTCGAGGGCGAAGGCCGCTTCCTCGAAGGCGGGCACGGTCTTGCCGCGCGTGATCCAGCCGAGCTCCCCGCCGGGGCCGGCAGCGCCCTCGGGGTTCACCGCGTCGGCGACCTTGGCGAAGGCTTCCCCGGCCTTGAGGCTCGCCTGGGCCGCNNCCAGCGCCTCGCGGGCGGCTTCTTCGGCCGCGGCGTCGGCGTCGCCAGCGAGNGGCACGAGGATGTGGGCCGCGCGCACCTGCTCCGGCTGCTCGAAGTGGCCCCTGTTGGCCTCGTACCAGGCGCGGGCGTCGGCCTCGCTCACCGTTTCCGGCTTGACGAGTTCATCGGGGCGCACGGCCACATAGGCCACATTGACCCGCGCGGGAATGGCGAAATCCGCCTTGTGGCCGTCGTACCAGGCCTGGGCCTCGGCGTCCGTGACCTGCACCTTGTCGGCAAAGCGGCTGGCGGGCACGAAGATATAGTCCACGCTGCGGCGCTCGCGCAAAAAGTCATAGCGGTGGCGGGCCTCTTCCGGGTCCGTCCAGGCCGGGGCCGTGACGAGGGCGTATATCTTGCCCGCAAGGAGCTCGTCGGCCAGCTCCTTTTCATACTGGGCCGGGCTCTTGCGCTGGGCGGCGAGCACGCGGGTGTAGGCCTCCGGGTCGAAGCGGCCCTTGTCGTCCTGGAAGGCGCGCATCTTGCCCACGGCGTGCCTGAGCTCCACCGGGGTGACGGTGATGCCCGCGCGCTCGGCCTCCTGAAGGACGAGCGTTTGCCGGATGAGGTCGTTGAGCACGGTGCGGCCAAGATGGTCGCGGATGAGCTGCTCGCGGGTGAGGCCGGGATTGGTGCGGAGCAGGTATTCCTCGGCATTGCGGTAGGCGCGCTCGAATTCCTGCGCCAGAATGGGCTGGCCGTTCACCACGGCGACCACGTTGCTGTAGTCCCGGTCATTGAAGTTGCCCACGCCCCAGAAGACGAAAACAAGGATGATGACGCCGAAGGCCACCTTGACGCCGAAGGACTGGGCGCTGGTGCGGATATACTCAAGCATGGGCGCTCCTGGCTTGCGGTGCTCGCCGCAGGAAATGAGGACATCAGGAAGGCGACAGCTTACGCGCTGGCGCGGCAAATTTCAAGAAAGGCCGCGGAGGGCAGGAACGGAGAAGGCGCGGAAGTCGGCTGGCGGGCCTGGGGGCGCGCCTAGCGCGGCTCCACGCCGGGCGGGCAGGGGCGGCCGCCCCCGCACTGGGTGGTTGCGCCCGCATCGCCGAGCCCGGTGTCCACGGGCAGGCTCTCGTCGCGGGGCGAGTCGTCCACGGGGGTGCTGCGGGCCGGGCGGCCGGCCTCGGCGGGGCTGCGCGGCTGCTGGCTGCGCTCCACGCGCTCGCGAATGTCGCCGGGAAGGCCGCGCTGCTCGAAGAAGGGCACGCCCTGCGAACCCGCGGCGAAGATGTGCGCCTTGTTGCGCAACAGGCGGAAGCGCAAAAGCAGCATGTCCGGGCGCCAGGCGGCGAAGCCCGAGGGGGCCTGGGCATTCTGGCTCTGGGCCAGGGCCTGGGCGATATTGAGGCCCTCGTCGAGGAGGCTGCGCATCCGCGCCACCTTCCAGACATCGGCCTCGGTCTCGGCGAGCGGATAGAAAGCCACGTCCACATTGCCGGAAAGCGCGTTGATGCCCTCGATGCAGTAGCGGCAGGAGGGCGAGAAGAACATGCGCGTGACCGCATTCTCGCTTTCGTCGAGGATGGGCCAGACATCGGCCTGCGAGCGGGCCACGGCCCCCACATTGATGACAAAGAGCGCCGCCCAGACCCAGAGCAGCAGCGAATGGCGCTTCTCCTCCGGGCGCATCCGGCTTTGCGGGGCCGGGACGCGGCGCAACAGGAAATAAATGATGGCAAAAAGCGCCGCCGCCACAAGGCAGCTGATGCAGGGCGCGGTGAAGGCCATGAGCACAAGCAGGCAGATGTCGCCCGCAAGGGCGAGGCCCGCGAGCATGCGGCCCCTCTCGGCCGCGCCCAGCAGGGAAAGGCCGGCGAGCGCCCCGAAGGCCGCAGTGCCGCACCACCACAGGGAAATGCCCGCGACGGTGAAGTCCTGATACAGGGTGCAGCCGGTGGTGACGCAAAAATTGACGTCGTTGCCGAGCGCGCTCCACACGCAGAACGCAGTGCCGAGAAGCGCGAAAAACAGGGGTCCGGCGAGGATGGCGTGGTTTTTGTTCATGGCAAATGCTGACGCTTTCCGCAAAGAACAGTGCTGGGCTTGGCCTCACGGGCGCAACGCAAACGGCCCGGCCCGTGGCCGCGCCGATATTCATCATGCCGCAAGGCTCCACAATAGAAGTTTTTGCAGTTTTCGTAAAGACCGGACCGCGCCATGCGGCGGCCGGAGATGGGGGGGCCTCCTGCCCGCGCCTGCGGCCATCCCCGTGTCTGCGATACCGCGTTACGGCGCGGCGCGCTCCCTGGGGCTTTTGACGGAAAAAGGCCCGCGCCCCGGCGGGGCATTGGCAAAGATGCCGCCTTCTCTTATACTCGGGCCACTGTGCCGCCGGGCGCCCCGTGTATCCCCTTTCCGCGCCCCCTACCGCAACGATAAAGGCTGTACGCTGTGAAATATACAAGGGTTTTCCGCATCTTCACCGCTTTTGCGCTCGCCCTGTCCCTGGCGCTTCCGGCGGCCGCGGCCGCCCGCGACGACGGCCGGGTGCGCGCCGGGGTTTTCAATTTCGAGGGCTACCACAGCAAGGACGAGGACGGTAATCTCGAGGGCTACGGCATGGACCTTCTGCGCCTGCTCTCGCAGTATTCGCACCTCAATTTCGCGTTCTCGGGCTATGACAGGTCCTGGCACGACATGCAGGAAATGCTCAAGAACGGCGACATCGACATCGTGAGCACGGCCCGGCGCACCCCGGAGCGGGAAAAAATCTTCGCCTTTTCCCTGCCCGTGGGGCGCAATCACACCGTGCTCACCCGCAAGCTCCAGAACTCGCGCCTGCGCGCGGGCGACTACGAAACCTATGATGGCATGAGGATAGGCGCAGTGGCGGGCAGCAGCCAGAACCGCTACCTGCCCGACTTTGCGAAAGACAAGGGCTTCACCTACACGCTCATCGAATACGAATCGCCGAGGGAGCTCTCCGAAGCCCTGCAAAGGGGCAACGTGGACGCCATCCTTTCCAGCAATTTGCGCAAGCCCGACAACGAGACCCTGCTCGACATCATCAAGAGTGACAATTTCTATATCATCGCGCGCAAGGAAAACCAGAAAATCATCAACGAGATCAATGACGCCATCGAGCAGATGAACCTCAACGAGGGGGACTGGCAAAACCGCCTCTACTACCGCCACTACGGGCCCGATCTCCCTGACAGGCCAGAATTTTCGCCCGGCGAACATGACTATATGGACGCCGTGAAGCGCGGCGACAAGGCCATCACCGTGACGGCGCGGGGCGACAACGCCCCCTATTCCTATGTGGAGGACGGCNNNCTCAAGGGGGTGCTNCCCGANTATTTCGNGCGCGTNATGCAGGTGGCGGGCCTGCCCTACAAGCTCGTGCTGCCGCCCGACGACGCCGGCGCGGAGGACGGCGGCGAGGCTAAGGCAGATGTGGTGCTGGACCGCCTTGCGCCGGACAGCGCCGACGAGGACGCGCCCTCCCCCGGCTTTGCGAGCGCCCCCTACCTCGTCACCGGGCTCGCACGGGTGACCCGGACGGACCATGCGGGCCGCGTCGACACGCTGGCGCTCCCCACGGGCACGCCCCTTGATGTGCCCCCCTCGCTCTTGCAAAATGTGGAGGTACGCACCTACCCCTCCCCGCAGGAGGCCATGCGCGCCGTGCAGCGCCGCGAGGCCGACGCCGCCTATGTGCTGCCGCTCACCGCGCAGATGTTCGTCAACCGGGACCCGGGGGGCGGCCTCACCTACACCATGATGAACGACGGCGGGGCCTCCTTCCGCATGTATGTGCCCGCGAGCGTGGACCACGAGCTCAGCACCATCCTCAAAAAGGCCGTGCGGGGCGTGCCCGCGGGCACGCTCAACCAGATCGGCGCCAGCCACACCTCCTACAACGCCGGGGAGATGAGCCTCTGGCACTATTTGCACGCCAACCCCGAGATCGTGTCCGTGGGGGCGGCCGTCATCATGCTGGCGGTGAGCCTTTTCCTTATCCTGGTGCTCAGGGGCAGGTGGAACCGGCGCCTCCTCACGGCAACGGAGCACGCCAACCACGAGCTATCAAGCCAGCTCGCCATCGTGGAGGCGCTTTCGCGCGANTACTCCAACGTCCTCGCCATCAATGCGGACAAAGGCACGACCAGCATCATCAAAATTTCCGGCTTCGGNCCCGGCAACGAGACGGAAGCCCCCGGCGANGAGCGGCCTTACGGAGGCATCGCCGAGGCCTATATCGACCAGAAAGTCCATCCCGAAGACCGCGACTATCTCAAAGACGCGCTCTCACTCCCGACCATTCGCCGGCAGCTCGCCGAAAAGGAGGAATACAGCGGGACCTACCGCATTGTGGAAAACGGCGAGACGCAATACTTCCAGTTCACCTTCGTGCGGCCGCACGAATACGGCAGCCGCGACTATGACCTCATCCTCGCGGGCTTCAGGAACATCGACGACATGATTCGCCGCGAACAGGAGCAGAAGCAGGCGCTCGCCGAGGCGCTGGAAAAGTCGCGCTATGCGAGCGCCGCCAAGACGGCCTTCCTCAACAACATGTCGCACGACATCCGNACGCCCATGAACGCCATCATCGGCTTCACCGCGCTCGCGTCCTCCAATGTGGAGAACGTGCCCATGGTGCAGCGCTATCTCGGCAAGATCATGACCTCGGGCAATCACCTCCTGAGCCTGATCAACGACGTNCTGGACATGAGCCGCATCGAGAGCGGCAAGGTNAAGATCGAGGAGCAGGAGGTGAGCCTGCCCGCCATCCTCCACGACCTGCGCACCATCGTGCAGGCGGATGTGCGCTCTAAGCAGCTGGATTTCCAGATAGACACGCTCAACGTGGTCAACGAGACCATCTTCTGCGANCGCCTGCGCCTCAACCAGGTGCTGCTCAATATCCTGAGCAACGCCATGAAGTACACCCAGCCCGGCGGCAAGGTGAGCGTGCGCGTCATCCAGGTGACGCCCGCCGAGGACGGCCGGGCCACCTACGAGTTCCGGGTGCGCGACAGCGGCATCGGCATGAGCAAGGAATTTTTGCAGCATGTCTTCGAGCCCTTCGAGCGCGAGCAGACCACCACGGTGAGCGGCATCCAGGGCACGGGCCTGGGTCTCGCCATCACCAAGAACATCGTGGACATGATGGGCGGCACCATCGCCGTGGAGAGCGAAACGGGCAAGGGCTCCGAATTCGCCGTCACCTTCTCCTTCCGCGTGGTGGAGGAGGACGCCGCCGACAAGCTCCTGCCGCAGTACGAGGGCACGCGCGCNCTGGTGGTGGACGACGACATCAACACCTGCACGAGCCTNNNCAAGATGCTNTCNGANNTGGGCCTCANGCCNGACTGGACCACCCTCGGCAAGGAGGCCCTGGTNCGCACNNAGTTCGCGAGCGAGCAGAACGAGGCCTACGGCGCCTATTTCATCGACTGGATCATGGCGGACATGAACGGCATCGAGCTCACCCGGCGCCTGCGCAAGACTGTGCCGCCGGAGGTGCCCGTCATCATCCTCACGGCCTATGACTGGACGGACGTGGAGGAGGAAGGGCGGGAGGCAGGGGTCACCGCCTTCTGCTCCAAGCCCGTCTTTCTCTCCGACCTGCGCAACATCCTCGTGAGCCCGGTGACGCAGGACGAGGAGGTGGAGGCCCAGCCCGAGGCCGCGGAAAGTTTCGCGGGCAAGCGCCTGCTGCTCGCCGAGGACAACGAGATGAACCAGGAGATCGCCCAGATGATCCTGGAAAACGCGGGCTTCGAGCTCGACATCGTGGAAAACGGGCAGCTCGCCGTGGACAAGATGCGCGACATGCCCGCCGGCACCTATGACCTCGTGCTCATGGATGTGCAGATGCCCGTCATGGACGGCTATGCGGCCACGCGGGCCATCCGCGCCCTGGAGGACCCCATCCGCTCGGGCGTGCCCATCATCGCCATGACGGCCAACGCCTTCGACGAGGACCGGGAGGAGGCCATCAATTCCGGCATGAACGGCTATGTGGCCAAGCCCATCGACATCAAGAAGCTCATGGAAACCCTGGACGAGTTCCTGCGCCAGCGCTGAGGCCAGGCCAGGACACCGGGGGCGCCCGCGCGAAAGCTCCCCCACGCCTTTTCGGGGCCGTTTCTCCACTTTCGGAGAGGCGGCCCCGCTGTTTTTGACGGATAATTTCGGCATTACTGATGCAGCACAGGCGCACCACCTGCTCAAAAGGAGAACAAAGCCTTTTTGGGAGAGGCACACTGAAGCCCCGTGCCCACAAGCTGGCCCCCTCGCGTTAAACGCAGGGAGGCGGACCATGCGGTCCGCCTCCCCTTCACTTGCTTTGGCGAAAACGCCTGCTACTTCTTACTGTCCTGATACAGGGTGTGGTACTCCTCGAGGGTCTTGCGGATGAACTTGCCAATCTTCAGGTAGGCGGTCTTGTTGAGGTTGGCGAGCGACACGCGCACCGACCACTTGGGCCCGTCGAAGCCGTCGCCGTTCAGGAGCACCACCGCGTCCTCCTGCGCCAGCCGCACCACCACATCCAGCGGGTCGAAGTTGGCGTTGAGGTAGGCTGCGAAGTCATCGCCATAGAACTTCTTCGCCCAGACCATCATGTCGATCTCGCTGTAATAGCCGGCGCGGTACTTGTCGGGCAAAAGGGTGAAGCCCGTAGTGTCCCAGAGCGCCGTGAGGCGCTCCTGGATCATGTTGATGAGCTTCGGCTGGAGCTCGTCCTTGTGGATGAGCGCGAAGGCCGAGAAGATGGACATCATGATCTGCTGCGGCGTGGAAAGGCCCGCCGTGTGGTTGAGGCCCACCATGCGGCTGTCGGCCACGAGACGGTCGATGAACTTGATCTTGGCGGGCTCCGGGCTCAGGCTGCTGTAGCGCCTGATGAGCGCTTCCTGCTTGTCCTTGGGGAGCTCCGCGATGCGGTCGTCAAACACGTTCCCCTCGCTGCGCAGGCACATGACGGCCGCGCGCCAGCCCGTGGCCCCGAAGTACTTGGAGTACGAGTAGAGGCACATGGTGTTGTAGGGCAGCGCGTACATGAGCGACGTGAAGCCCTCGATGAAGGTGCCGTACACGTCGTCCGTGATGATCATCAGCTTCGGGTTGTCGGTCTTCACGATGTCAAGCAGTTGGGCCTGCGTTTCGGGCGTGATGCACACGCTCGGCGGGTTGGACGGGTTGATGACGCACACGGCCTTGATGGAGGGGTCGCGCAGCTTGTCGATCTCGTCCTTGGGATACTGCCAGTCGTGGTAGCCGTCCTTTTCCACGCGGTTGGCGCTGATGGGCACAATCTCCCAGCCGAATTCCTCGAGCACCGGAATCTCCAGATACGGCGTGAAGCAGGGCACGAAGAGCGCCACCTTGTCGCCGCG
>JAAUYX010000053.1 GCA_014804905.1 Desulfovibrio sp.
CCGTGATAATCGAAATTTTCTCAATGCAGTTTTTTGGATCCTGCGAACAGGTGCGCCGTGGCGAGATTTGCCGCCTGATTATGGGGACTGGAAAAATACCCATCGCCGTTTTTGTCGGTGGAGAGATAGCGGCGTGTGGGAAAGATTACTCGAAATTCTTATTTCTGAACCAGATTTTGAATGGCTCATGATTGATGCAAGCCATATCAAAGTTCACCCGCATGCTGCGGGAGCACATGGTGGCAATCAGGATATGGGACGCACAAAAGGGGGCTCAACTCCAAGATACATCTGGCCGTGGATGCGCATGGTATGCCNGTCAGAATGTTTATTACAGCAGGTCCCGTTGCNGATTGTTCGCANGCTTGCANNCTNATNGAGGGAATAGANGCCGAGNNCCTNTTGGCNGATAAGGGATATGATAGCGATGCGCTGGTCGAGTCGCTCCAACAGGCCGGNGNAAATCCTGTCATCCCNCCNCGTAAAAGCCNNAAANGTCTNCGNCCTTACGATAAATATCTTTATNGACTTCGGCACCTTATTGAAAATGCCTTTTTGGAATTGAAGCGTTGGCGAGGTATCGCCACANGATATGCAAAAAACACGGCNTCATTNCTNGCTGCNGTGCATATCAGATGCATAGCCATTTGGGNCAATATCAAATGACGACATTATCTAGGACTCGGGATTGATCTCCTGCCCGAAGAGGCGCACNTCCGCCGTGGGATTGTAGCNCTTGATGAAGTTGTACGCGGTGGAGAGCATACCGCCCGTGCCGCAGGCCTGGTCAAGGACGGTGATAACCTTGCCGTCGTCAAAAATGTCGTCGCAGCCCTCGGCGAGGAGGATGTTGACCATNAGCCGGATGATGTCGCGGCCGGTGTAATGGTCGCCGGCCTCCGCATTTTCAGAGAANTTGCGGATNAGCTCCTCGAANATGTAGCCCATCTTCACGTTGTCNATGGTGCGNGGGTCGAGGTCCAGCTCCGAGAAGGCCTTGACCACGCTGAGCAGCCGGTTGTTCTTGTCCATCTTGTCGATNTGNCGGGCNAAATCGAGGCTGCGGATGATGTCCTGGATATTGGCGGAAAAGCCCTCGATATAGGCCTTGAANTTGGCGGCGAGGTGGTCNGGGTCGTTNACGAGCTCNGCNAGGTCGAANCCGCTGGTATTGTAGAACGGATAGCCGGACACGCGGTACATGGCCTTGGCCGGCCAGTCGGGCTTTTCCCTGTGNTTGGCGAGCACCGCCTCTTTCGTGGGCGCGAGCGCGCACTCGAAACGGCGGATGATGGTCATGGGGATGATGANATCCTTGTACTTGTCGCTCTGGTAGGTGCCGCGCAGCTTGTTGGCGATGGACCAGATGAAGTTGGCTTCGGTGGTGACATCCACGGGGGCGTCGTCCCACATCACGTCAGGCTTTTTGTGGTTGGGGGCCATGGTTCCTCCAGTGGCGGCAGGGGCGGCGCCCACCGTGGGCCGGGGCGCGAACATCACCAAGAATGCCAGACTTGGCCCGCGAGNTCGAGCGGAAATGAGGNTCACGGAGAANAGCCCGGTTTCCGCGGCGCCACGCAGGAGCTTCAGGCTTGTATTTGAATTTTTCATGCTTCGCTGTGGTCAATGGCCGCGCAAGCCGCGCCCANCCCTGCCCGCAAAGCCCCCTTGGGGACANCGGAGTTTCATCAAGGTAGAGCACCCTCCGNCGAGACTCTCCCTCTGCCGGATTCAAGGGACGCAGCACCTGCGNCCCCGTCTTGCAACNGCTCCCGGNCGGAGCCGCATCCCCACCAGGCAGCGGGAAACCATTTGACAGGAGGTTTGTAATCTGCAACGCTGAANCATAGATATAAGCCNAGGCAGNCTTGCGCGCCACTTATCTCGTTCATATTCCGGTCTGGTNCGGNCTGGCGNCCNGGCAATNCTTCGCGGCCNNCANGCNCCNTCAGCTTCCCTCTTCCACACTCCAGAACTCTGCCCACGGAGGGTATGACTTCCCGCAGCAACGGCCCTAAAAAAGGAGTTTTGCCTTATGGCACCTGATGAAACCACGCGCACCACGTCGCTCATGCAGTTTCTCCCGGTTCTCCTCTGTTTTTTTGCCATGGGCTTTGTGGANCTTGTGGGCATTGCCTCCAACTATGTGCAGAAAGACCTGGCCTTGCCTGATTCGCAGGCCAATATGTTCCCCTCACTGGTGTTTTTCTGGTTTCTCATTTTTTCCGTNCCCGTAAGTATGCTCATGAACAAGATCGGGCGCAGGCGCACGGTGCTNGTGAGCCTTGTCATCACCTTTGTTTCCCTGCTCATTCCNCTTTTCGGCAATTCCTTCGGNGTCATGCTGNTGGCNTTTTCNCTNNTGGGCATCGGCAATGCCTTTATGCAAACGTCCCTTAACCCGCTCGTGAGCAATATCGTCAATCCCAAAAAGTTGCCGAGCGCGCTCACTTTCGGGCAGTTCATCAAGGCCATCGCCTCGTTCATGGCGCCCATCCTCGCCATGTGGGGGGCCACTGCTGTCATTCCCACCTTCGGGCTTGGCTGGCGGGCGCTCTTTCTCATCTATGCCTGCGTTTCCCTGCTGGCGATGCTGTGGCTCGGCGTGACACCCATTGCGGAAGAAAGGCCGGACAAGGTTTCCGGTTTTCGTGAATGCTTCGCCCTGCTCGGCAAGGGCCTTGTTTTTCTCTCCTTCATCGGCATCATGTGCCATGTGGGCATTGATGTGGGCACCAATACCACCGCGCCCCGCATCCTCATGGAGCGTTGCGGGCTGGCGCTGGAAGACGCCGGCATCGCCACCAGCGTCTACTTCATCTTCAGGACCCTGGGCTGTCTGGTAGGCGCTGGGGCCCTGCAAAAGATAGCCGCCAAGATTTTCTTCCTTATCAGTGCGGCCATGCTTGCACTGGGGCTTTTCGGCCTCTTCTTTGTGGACGGCCGCATCGCCATCTATATTTGCATCGGCCTTATCGGCTTCGGCAACAGCAATATCTTTTCTATCATTCTTGCGCAGACCCTGCTGCGGCTGCCCGATGAAGCCAATGAGGTGGCCGGTCTGATGATTATGGGGCTTTTCGGCGGCACACTTTTTCCACTGGCCATGGGCTTTGCCAGTGACATGATGGCCAGCCAGATAGGCGCCATTCTTGTAATGGTTGCCGGGGCTGTTTACCTGCTGTGCTATACGACCGTCATTCGCTCGCAAAATGTATAAAAAGGGAGCTGTCATGCAGATGAACAATGGCGACATCGTTGTGGGCATTGGCGAGGCACTGTGGGACATTCTTCCTGACGGCAAGAAACTTGGCGGCGCTCCGGCGAATTTCGCCTATCATTGCGCCCGTTGCGGCCTGGATTCCTGGGCGGTGAGCGCCATCGGTGACGACAGGCTCGGGGAGGAAATCGCCGAGCAGCTCAGCGAAAAGCAGGTCAATTACATCATGGAAGTGGTGCCCTACCCCACCGGAACGGTGCAGGTGGAGCTTTCCCCGGCCGGTGTGCCGACCTATGAAATCAAGTCGGGCGTGGCCTGGGACAACCTGCCCTTCACGCCGCGCATCGAGGAACTGGCGAAAAAGACGCGCGCGGTGAGCTTCGGCTCCCTTGCGCAACGCAGCGTGGTGACGCGCAACTCCATTGACGCCTTTCTGGACGCCATGCCGCAGGATAATGACCGCCTCATCGTTTTCGACGTGAACCTGCGGCAGAACTTCTATACGCCCGAATGTCTGGAAAGCTCCATGGAGCGCTGCAACATTCTCAAGATCAATGATGAGGAGCTCATTGCGGTGAGCCGCATGTTCGGCTATCCCGGCATTGACCTGAAAGACAAGTGCTGGCTGTTGCTGGGGCGCCACAATCTCAAGGTGCTGGTGCTCACCTGCGGCGTCAATGGCAGTTATGTGTTCACGCCGGGGCATGTGTCCTTTTTGCCGACGCCCAATGTGGAAGTGGCGGACACCATCGGCGCGGGCGATTCGTTCTCCGCAGTGTTTGTCTCAAGCCTGCTCAAGGGCTGCTCCGTCAAGCAGGCGCACCATAACGCGGTCTATTATTCTGCCTTTGTCTGCACGCAGCACGGCGCCATGCCGGCATATCCCGAGAGCCTCAAGGAGCAGGTCTCCGTGCTGCCGTAAGCGCAGCGCAATCCGAGCCATGAAAAGGGACTCCTCGATGCGGCGGGAGGTCCCTTTCAGGGCTCGGGCCAGATGATGCCGGCACGCGGTGCTGACGCGCACCGGGCCCCTGCGCCTGTGGAAAAAGTGGCCGTGCCCGGTCAGCCGCTTACCCTGTTTGCTCAAGCATGAAAAAAACGACTCCTCCCCTGCCCACTCCCCCGCTGACCGTCCTCGGCATGGCCGACGCCAATGCCGACGGCAACGCAACGTGCCCGCTCTATCTTGCCCCCGTCAATGCGGGCTGGCCCTCGGCCGCCGAGGACTATATCGACGGGCAGATCAACCTGCACGAGCTCATTGTCCGCAACCCGGCGGCGACCTTTTTTCTCCGCGCATCGGGGGAATCGATGCTGGGCGTGGGCATCCACGACGGGGACCTGCTGGTGGTGGACCGTTCCATCGAGGCCGCGCACAACCGGGTGGTCATTGCGGCGCTGGAGGGCGAGCTGCTCGTCAAGCGGCTGTGCCGCAGGGACGGGCGCGTCTTTCTGCAATCCGCAAACCCCGACTATCCCGAATTTGACATCACGGAAAGGGAATACGCCCATATCTGGGGCGTGGTGAGCCATGTGGTGCACAAGCTGTGAGGCCGCCCATAGATGTCCGGGACACTCTGCAACGCAACAGGAGGCAAGATGACCAGGAAAGTATTGTTTACCGTGACGAGCCACGGCGAACTGGGCAATACCGGCAAGCCCACGGGCTATTACCTTTCCGAGGTGACGCATCCCTGGAGCGTGGTCTCCGGGTTTTTTGAGATCGACGTGGTGAGTCCCAAGGGGGGCAAGCCGCCCGTGGACGGCTTTGACCTCACGGACCCCATCAACAAAAAATACTGGGACGACCCGGCCTGGCAGAAAAAGATGGACAACACCCTCACCCCGGCCCAGGTGGACCCGGCCGACTATGCCGCCATCTTCTATGCCGGGGGCCACGGGGCCATGTGGGACTTCCCCGATGACAAGGGGCTTGCGGCCATCGCCGAGACCATCTACAGGAACGGCGGCATCGTGTCCGCCGTCTGCCACGGTCCGGCCGGCCTTGTGAACCTCAGGCGCGAGGATGGGAAATACCTCGTGGACGGCAAGAATTTCACCTGCTTCACCAACGAGGAGGAGACACTCAACGGCACGGAGCATATCGTGCCCTTCCTGCTCCAGACCGCGCTGGAGGGCCACGGCGGCATCTTCAAGGGCGGCAAGCCGTGGTCCGATACGGTGGTGGTGGACGGGCGGCTCCTCACCGGGCAGAACCCCATGTCGGCCCTGAGCCTCGGCAAGAAGCTGGTGGAGCTGCTCCAGAAAGCCTAGCCCCGGTGGCAAATATCCGGTTTATGAAAAGGAGGGGGCCCCGGCCCCTTCCTTTTTTTCTGCGCGGCGCGGGCCGCGTGCCCGGCTTTTGGTCGCGCCCCTTTTCTGGTACACTTCCGCCATGCCCATGCCCGACTATGGCAGGGCGGCCGACGGCTCCCTCATGGCCCTGGCCGACTGCGATTCCTTCTACGCCTCCTGCGAGCGCGTCGCGCGCCCCGACCTCGCGGGCAAGCCCGTTGTGGTGCTGAGCAACAACGACGGCTGCCTCGTGGCCATGAGCCGCGAGGCCAAGAAGCTCGGGCTGCCCATGGGCAAGCCCGCCTTCGAGGTGAAAAGCGAGCTGGAGAAACACGGGGTGGCCGTGTTCTCCTCCAATTACACCCTCTACGGCGACCTCTCCCACCGCGTCATGCAGACCCTGGAAAGCGTGGTCCCCAAGGTGGAGGTCTATTCCATCGACGAGGCCTTCCTGCCGCTCGATGGCGCGCTGGCCGCCAATGCGCGGGAGGTGGCCGCCACGGCGCGCGAGCGCGTGCGAAAGTGGGTGGGCCTGCCCGTTTCCATCGGCATCGCGCCCACGCGGGTGCTCGCCAAGATCGCCACGCGCGTCGCCAAGAAATACCCGGCCTACGGCGGCATTTTTGACCTCAGCCGCTGCCGCAAGGTGGAGGAACTGCTCGGGAGCGTGGACGTGGCCGACATCTGGGGCGTGGGCCGCAAGAGCGCGCTCAAACTCCGCTGCGAGGGCATCCGCACCGCACGGGACCTGCGCGATGCGGATGCGGACATGATCCGCAGGCTGCTCACNGTNCACGGCCTCAACATCCTCATGGAGCTGCGCGGCATCCCCTCCATCGGCGAGGACATNCCGGCCACGCANACCTGCATCATCTCCTCGCGCTCGCTGGGCTACAAGGTGACGACGCTCGAGCCCATGACCGAGGCCGTGGCCTGGCATGCCGCGCGCGCCGCCGAAAAGCTGCGCGGCAAGGGGCTTGTCGCGCAGATGGTTTCCGTGCGCATCCAGACCGCCTATTACCGTCACGACCAGCCCGGCCACGACGAAATGACCATGACCCGGCTGGACCGCCCCAGTTGCGACAGCTCCGTCATCATCGCCGCGGCCCTGCGCGGCCTTGGCCGNATCTTCAGGCACGGCTACGGCTATGCCAAGGCCATGGTCATGCTCACGGACCTCTCGGACCCCGCCAAAGGGCAGGCGCAGCTTATGGACATGCTGGACGCCAACGCGGAGCGCCGGGCCCGGCGGCAAAGGCTCATGGAAGTGGTGGACCGAATCAACAGAAGGGAAGGCCGCGAGACCCTGTGCTTCGCCTCGCAGGGGGCNANAGACGCCAAATGGCACATGAAGCGGGAGCGCCTCTCCCCGGCATGGAGCACGGATGTGCGCCACCTGCTCAAGGTCAGCGGCACGAGCGGCGACTATGTTGCACAAAACGGGCCCGTCTCACAGGGGGGCGCATAGCGGGGGAGCCTCCCCGGCAAGCGCCTCCACCAGCAGGCCGCGGGNATCCANNCCCACGGGGCGCGCCGCCACCAGNCGCCGCTGGCCCTCGGCGCACTCCGGCAGGGGCGCGGAAAAAAAGCACGGCACATAGTACTCGTTGACGCCCTTGCGCATGGGCGCACCGCGCGCCTCCCCGTCATCGGGGGCGACGAGCATCCGCGCGAGCCCGAGCTGCCCCTCACGGAAGCGCTGCGTCTGCCGCTCCACCACGGCCCTTGCGGCCGCCGCCCTTTCCTGCCTGAGCTTTTGCGGCAAATGCCCGGCAAACCTGGCCGCCGCCGTGCCCGGACGCCGGGAATAGGGGAACACATGGGCGTAGCTTAAGGGAAGCCGCTCCNGCGTTTCCAAAAGGATACGGAAATCTTTCTCCGTCTCCCCCGGAAAGCCCACCAAAATATCCGCACCAAGGCCCAGACGCGGCCAGAACCGGGCAACGCACCCGAGCGCTTCTTCGAGGTCCGCGGCCGAATAGTGGCCTCTGCCCATGCGGCGCAGCACCTGCGGGCTCGCGTGCTGGAGCGAGATATGGAGGTGCGGGCAGAGCATTCGGCAGCTTGCCAGCGTATCGAGGCCGCGCGCGTCCAGTTGCGAGGGTTCCAGCGAACTTATGCGCAGACGCGCCCGCCCGGCAAAGTCCGGGGCGAGGCCCGCGTCCAGAAAGCGCAAAAGCTGCCAGAAATCGCCATATTCCGGCCTGTCCCGGCCATANTGNCCGAGATTGATGCCCGAGATGACGAGTTCCGCATGGCCNGCGGCCAAAAGNGCGCGCGCTTCGGCAAGCGCCTCCTGTGGCGGGCGGCTGCGCGGCGCGCCGCGCGTCTGCGGCACGATGCAATAGGTGCAGCGATGGACGCAGCCGTCCTGCACTTTCAGCACCGCCCGGGCGCGGTTGAAGGCCGTGATGCTGTAGGGTGGCCACGCCGGAGACGCCGCCGCCTCCTTAAGAAGCAGGTCCCACGGGCCAGAGAGCAAGAGGGGCTTTTGCTTATTGCCGAGGCAGACATCCGGCGCGGCCCATTCCGCGCCGGGGCGCGGCCGGAAGGCCTCGAAAAGCCGCGCCGCACAGCCCGCGAGGAGGATGCGCGCATGGGGGGCCCCCCGGCGCACGCGGAAAACGGCNTTGCGGGCGTCGCGCTCCCCNCGGCNNGTCACGGCGCAACTGTTGATGAGCACCACGTCCGCCGCCTCGGGCGCCAGGGCCTCCCTGCCGCCCCGGGCCTGCCACGCCTCGCGGATGGCCTGGCTTTCGTACTGGTTGACCTTGCAGCCGAAGGTGAGGATATGAAATGTCCAGGGCGCCATGCCCGGTGGTGTATGCAAAAGGGCCGGCCTTGACAAGCCGCCGCGGGCGGACGCATGTTCGGCCATGCGCCTCCATTCCTACATCCTTTGGGCCGCCATCCTTTGCCTGCTGGGCTTCCTGCTGGCCTTGCCGCCTGCGGCAAAGGCCGCGCCCGAACCCGCCGAAGGGCCGCCCCCNGCTTTCGCNGTGGAGGATGAGGCGCTGGACCTCCAGTGCCTCCGGGAGGCCTATCCNNCGCTGGANNGGCTGGAGCAGGACGATGCCGGGCGGCGCTGGCTGCGCTTTGCGGACGGNCGCCGCGTCCTCTATCGGGACGCNCAGCCGNGCTCGGCGGATGTGGCGGCCAGCATGGCCNCGCCCTATCCGCTGGAGCCGGAGCGGCCGCCCACGCCGCCGGGNGTGGCTCCCGGCAGGCTGCGCNCCTATGACCTTTTTACTGCGCTCTATGGCGCGGACCGGACGGACGTGGGCGCGAACCTNGTGNCCNTCNCNTGGCCNGGGCGCCAGGTGCGCCTGAGCCCGNANGCTGCCGAAGCGCTGGAAAGGGTTTCCCGCAGGCTCGCGCCCCTGCTGGCGGNGCGGCCGGACTTGCGNCCCTACCTCGCTTCCGANGGCGGCTTCGCCTGGCGACGCATCGCCGGGGAGGACAGGCTGAGCGCCCACGCCTTCGGCATCGCCATCGACCTCAATGCCNGGCGCGCGCCCTACTGGCGCTGGAGCCGCCAGAGGCCGCATCCGCGCCAGCNGGACTATCCGCCGGAAATCGTGGCCGCNTTCGAGGCCGAGGGCTTCATCTGGGGCGGCAAGTGGCATGAGTATGACCTCATGCACTTCGAGTACCGCCCGGAAATCATCTGCAAGGCGCGCCTGCTGGGCAAGGCCGGCCCCGCATTCTGAGCGACGCCCTCATCCCTCCGCGGGTTCCGGCCGCCAGCCCTTGCACACGTCCACCCAGTCGGCGGCGCCCGAATACTTTTCCAGTTCCTGCATATCGAGCTCGATGGCGCTGTTGGAGCTTCCGCAGGCGGGAAAGACGGTGGCGAAGCGCCTGAGCGAAACATCCAGATACACGGGCACCCCCTCGTTGACGGCAAAGGGGCAGACGCCGCCCACCGCGTGTCCCACGAGGGACTCGGCCTGCTCCGGGCTGAGCATCTTGGCCTTGGCGCCGAAGCGGGCCTTGTAACGCGCGTTGTCGATACGGGCGTCACCGGCCGCGACCACGAGCAGGGGCTTGCCGTCGGCCATGAAGGAGAGGGTCTTGGCAATGCGGCACGGATCGCAGCCGAGCGCCGCCGAGGCCAGCTCCACCGTGGCGCTGGAGACGGGAAATTCCCGTACCCGATCCGCCATGCCGTGCCCGGCAAAAAAGGCCCTGACCCTCTCGATGGACATGGCATCCTCCTGAACCGGGAAACGGCGAAAATGCAAAGGGGTTGCGGCGAATACCGCAACCCCGGAAATTGTGGTCGGGATGGCGCGATTTGAACGCGCGGCCTCAGCGTCCCGAACGCTGCGCTCTAGCCAAGCTGAGCCACATCCCGCCAACGGTGTTTTTAGGCTATCGGCGAAAAATTGGCAAGTTTTTTTTGTTTGTCAAACGGGCGCCCGTGGCGTACTATGCCGAAAACATCGCGGA
Organism: Desulfovibrio sp.; assembly: GCA_014804905.1. Lineage (GTDB taxonomy): Bacteria > Desulfobacterota > Desulfovibrionia > Desulfovibrionales > Desulfovibrionaceae > Desulfovibrio. The sequence goes on from JAAUYX010000053.1 coordinate 9,968, forward strand.
ACAGACAAGACCTTCATGTGGAGTGGATGTTTTCATGATCCGTGTTCTTGTGGTTGATGATTCGACCTTTATGCGGCACGCCCTCGTCTCCATGCTGGAGCAGGACCCGGAAATCAAGGTGGTGGACACTGCGCGCGACGGCGTGGACGCCCTGGAAAAAGCTGAAAAGCTCGATGTTGACGTGATCACCCTTGACGTGGAGATGCCCCGCCTCAACGGCCTCGAAACGCTCAAGAAGCTCATGAAGACCAATCCCCTGCCCGTCATCATGGTGAGCTCACTCACGGAAGAGGGGGCGGTAAGCACCCTCAAGGCCATGGAATACGGCGCGCAGGACTTTATCCCCAAGACCCAGAGCAACGACAAGGACGCCTTCGCCGAGGACCTCAGGCGCAAGGTCAAGGCCCTCGCCCGCCGCAAGAGCATCATCCGCCTGAAATATCACCACCATGCCGCGCCCCAGGGCGCGGGGGCCGCTGGCCAGGCCACGCAGGGCGCCGCCCCCGCCGCGCACCTCTCCTCCCGCATCTCCCCCCCCGCGGGCGCCGCGCACATGGGCGCGGCCTCCGCCTGCAAGGGCCCGCGCGACCTCGTGGTCATCGGGGTTTCCACGGGCGGGCCGCCGGTCGTCCAGAAGATTCTTTCCGCCCTGCCCGGATCGCTTCCCGCGTGCGTCCTCATCGCGCAGCACATGCCCGCGACCTTCACCGGGCCCTTCGCCCAGCGGCTCAACAGCGTGAGCCAGCTCACCGTCACGGAGGCCGTGGACGGGGACAAGCTCAAGAACGGCCACGCCTATGTGTGCCCCGGCGGGATGCATATCGGCGTGCGCCAGCGCGGGCCGCTGCCCGAAGTGTCCGTCACGAGGGAGCCCAGGGACGCCCTCTACAAGCCCACGGTCAATGTGCTGATGGAGACCGCGGGCAATGTCATGGGCCGGCGCACCCTCGGCGTCATGCTCACGGGCATGGGCTCGGACGGGGTGGACGGCGCGCGCGTGCTGCGCGAAAAGGGCGGCTGCCTCATCGCGCAGAACGAGGCCTCCTGCGTGGTCTACGGAATGCCCAAGGCAGTGGTGGACGCCAACCTCGCCAACCTGGTCCTTGACGCTGACGAGATCGCCAGCGCCATCATCGCAACGGTCAAAGGCTGACCCTCCCAAACGAGAAGACACCATGAGCATGGAAACTCCTCAAGGCAGCGCGCCGGACATCCTGGATGCCCTGAAATCCGGCGACAACGACGCAGCCCGCAGCGCGGCCTTCAGCGCCGGTGACCTTGCTCTGAAAGAGGCCGTCCCCTACCTCTGCGAGCGGATCAAGAGCGGCAATATCGGCGTTCAGGAAGCCGCGGAATACGGCCTGCGCAAGATACGCGGGCCCGAGGCCATCGAGTCCCTCCTGCCGCTGCTGGCCAGCGACGAGGCCCCGGTGCGCAACGTTGCCATGGACATCCTGCGCGAGATCGGCGTGGACGCCATCGACGCCATGCAGCCGTACCTGCGCGGCGACGACGCCGACCAGCGCATCTTCATCGCCGACATCCTCGGGTACTGCCGCAGCCATCAGTCCGCCCTGCTGCTGGGAGACGCCCTCCTCAAGGACCCGGAAGTCAACGTGCGCTACCAGGCGGCGGTGAGCCTTGGCAACCTGGCCTTCCCCGAGTCTGTCGCGAGCCTCTGCCAGGCCATGCACGACGAGGAATGGGTGCAGTTCGCCGTGGTGGAGGCACTGGCAAAAATCAACGACCCCACGGCCATCAGCGCCCTCATCAAACTTTTGCCCATGTCTTCGGTTCTCGTAAGCGCGGCCATCGTTGACGCCCTGGGCGAGCTTGGCGACATCAAGACCGTGCCCATGCTGTTCAACGCGCTGGAAAACGTCAGCGACATCCTGCGCCACAAGATTGTCAAGGCCATCGTCCAAATCCTCAAGGGACGCTCGCTCACGCTCCTGGCGCACAAGTCGCAGGACAGGCTGCGCGTCTATCTTCTCGACGCGCTCACAGACAATGACGAGGAGATTCAGATCGCCGCCCTTCAGGGCCTGAGTTCCATCGGCACGAGCGAAGCCAGCAACGACATCCTCACCCTGGCCCAGACCATCGACCCGGAGCGCCAGCCCGAGCTTTACGAGGCGGCCATCCGCGCCCTGGCGGCCATCGGCTACAACGAGGTGGTGCGCGACGCCCTGCGCAGCGAGGACG
>JAAUYX010000054.1 GCA_014804905.1 Desulfovibrio sp.
GACACGAAGCTCGGCCAGGGGCCGCTTTCAAGCTCGTCCAACATGGGAGTCGGATATTTCGCCATTGCCATACCTCCACTATGGTTTGCGTCATGCCGCCGCGCCAAACGGCGGCCGCCTCTGCTTGCGGCGCGTTTCCGGCTCGCCGGTGCGCCCGTGGGTTCACGCCCCGTCAGCGGGGTGCGGGGGCGCGCCCGTGCGCTCATCCTTTCGCGGAGCGAGCTCCGCGAGGGGAAAAGCCGGGCGAGCCGGGCCCTGGCCCAAAGGCCTTAACGTGGTCTGCCTCGGCTATATCTTAAATTTTCCCGCCTGACAACAGGTTATGCGGGGAATTTCACCGCATGACGGACGCGAAAAATTCAGTTGCTTGCCCGAAATAATCGCGCCCCCCCGCCACTCCGACGGCCGCGCAGAAGGCAAACACCGGAATCAAAAAAGAAAAGCGCCACGGTATGCGCGGCGCTTCGAGGCAGAAGGGGAAATCTTGGGGGCGCTCAGGCGTTGGCCGCCTTGAGCAGGTCCTCCACCATCTCGAGGCTGGGGGTGGAGCCGTCATCCAGGCCGCAGAGGCCGCGCACGGCCAGCATGAGCATGTCGAACTGGAGCACCATTTCGGTCGCGCCGTTGTGGATGACGCAGGTGTCGCCGCGCACGGAGAGGCGGTAGGCGTGGCGGGTGCGCACATGGCCGCGGGAACGGACGATATAGTAAACCTGCTCGCGCGTGTCCGTCACATAGAGCTGCTGGCGGGTGAGCGTGCCGGACTCCTCATCGAACCAGGAGCACTCGGAAAACAGGCGCCCACGGAAGCGGAGGTCTTCACCGTTGTCATGCTTCAGGCAAATATCATCCATGGGTTTTTGCACAACGTCCTCCCCCGCTTGCGCCGCCCCGCGTCCCGGGCCGCTTCCCTGCNGCGCATTCCCGCCNNNGGGCGGAAAATCCCACGCACACTTGCGTGGCAGCACGCTAGCACCGGGCCGCTTGCCTTGTCAAGAAATCGCAGCAACCAGACAGCAAACACGCAGCCAATGGCCGATNTTTTTATATAACACCTCTAAGAAAAAGAGGATTTTTCTGGCAGGTTTTTCCCGTTCCGCNGGCAAAAGCGGNAATTTTGTCCAAAAACCCGCTCTTCACCCCCTGAGTATCTCCGACCTANGCCCCGCTCGGTTTCAAAAAATATTTATTAACCAACTAATTTTCAACATTTTATTTTTCNGGTTTTCTCCATTTCCTTTCAGCCTGCGGTNGTNCANAGTTCGCATTGCGGTTTTAAAGCATCACNTTATAGNAANNNTCTAAACTNNANATATGNCANTCGNATTTTATNACTTTTTTNCTTCATCTTCANGTTCTNCNCCAANCTTTNNCCNAGGNGNNTTNGTCAGCCCGNCAAAGCGCGCATAACAGCGGGCCACNGGAGANTTNNCGTCCATNCCGGANAGNAANANGCCNCNCGCCGCNNGTTCCNNTCCNGCTTNCNCCTNCGNCGGCNNGGNCGCAGGCTCGCGCGAGCGCACAGGCGCGCTNCNNCCCAGCGGCAGGGAGACCTTGACCTCGCAAAAATACGCNTGCCCGAGGAAGCCGTTCACCCGTTCAAGAANTTCTTCGCCGCGAAAGCGCAGCTCCTGAAGGAGCATGGCGTCCTCCGCGCCNAGCAGCAGGGCCGGCCGGCCACCCGCAGACGCGCCCTTCCCGTCCCCATGATGCCCGAGGGGCTGCGCAATGGCGGCGAGCTCCGGGCCGAGGACCNTTTCCCAGTTGTCCCACAGGCTTTGCAGGCCCGCGCGCTCCGGCGTGCCGCCCATGCTTTGCAAGAGGCCGAGGAGCGCCTCCCGCAAGGATGTCCCTGCACCNGAGGCCTCCNTGCTGCGACCGCGCCAGGCGCGACGGCCGTATGGCCTTTTGGNGTTGCCGCCCTTTGTCCCCTGTCCGCGCATCAGCACAGTCCCCGCGCTTGCGCTGCTTCTCTCCCAGAGGATTCGCCGCTTCCGGCCGCTGGGCTGCGCTTGACNATATCAGGAAAAACGCATATGTATGCGCNCANCCNGATATGGTTGTNCGCCCCGCAGTGGCGACATNTGCAAGGATGCCGCATGGACCTGCTCCCNTTAAAAGCTCTTTCCGACGCGACCCGCCTGCGCCTGGTCCATATCCTTCTCCATTATGAGCTTTCGGTCAACGAGCTCGTGCGCATCCTCGGCATGGGGCAGTCGCGCGTATCGCGCCACCTCAAGATACTNNCCGAGGCCGGGCTGCTCTCCTCGCGGCGTGACGGCCTCTGGGTTTTTTACGCGGCCCCGGNCAGNGGCCAGAAGCTCGCCTTTTTGCGCGCGGTGCTGCCCTTCGTGCCCGAGNACGACACCATGCGCGGCGACCTCACCCTTGCGGCTCAGGTGCTGGAGGAGCGCGCGCGGCGCACACGGCAGTTTTTCAACGCCATCGCCGAGGACTGGGACGAGCTCAACCGCGAGGTGCTGGGCGACCTGGACCTCGCAGGCGCCGTCAGCGCGGCGCTNCCCNCNCATTGCGGNACTGCGGTGGACCTCGGCTGCGGCACAGGGGCCGTGCTCCAGCGGCTGCTNCCCGCGGCGGGCACGCTCATCGGGGTGGACGGCTCCGCACGAATGCTCGACCTTTGCNGGCGTCGCTTCCAGCCCGAGGAGCTGGCCCGCGGCAAGGTNTCGCTGCGCATCGGCGAGCTCAGCCACCTGCCCCTGCGCGACCAGGAGGCGGATTTCGCCTGCATCAACCTCGTCCTGCATCATCTGCCCGTGCCGGCAGAGGGCCTTGCCGAGGCGCGGCGCATCATGTCGCCNGGCGGNACGCTNTTNCTGGCGGANTTTCTNCGCCANANTGACGAGGCCATGCGCAGCCGCTACGGNGACCACTGGCTCGGCTTTGAGGAGGCNGACCTGCTCGCGGCCCTGGACCATGCCGGCTTNACCCCGGCNGAGCCACGNCGCGAGCCCGTGGGCCGCGGCCTCACCCTGCTGCTCCTGACGGCCACGGCCCGCTGAGGCCCCTTCCCCTGCACACCCAACCTGCAAAGGAGATGACCATGACCAAGCCCCTTGACCTTTCCNTGCCCTACAAGGTCGCCGACATGANNCTTGCGGANTTCGGCCGCAAGGAGATGCAGCTTTCCGAGCGCGAGATGCCCGGCCTCATGGAGTGCATCCGCAAATACGGCCCCTCCAAGCCGCTCAAGGGCCTGAAGCTCTCNGGCTCGCTCCACATGACCATCCAGACGGCCATGCTCATCAAGACCCTGCACGCCCTCGGCGCGGACATCCGCTGGGCCTCGTGCAACATCTTTTCCACGCAGGACCATGCCGCGGCCGCCGTGGTGGACATGGGCCTCGCGGCCGTGTTCGCGTGGAAAGGCGAGACCCTTGAAGATTACTGGTGGTGCACGGAAATGGCCCTCACCTGGCCCGACGGCTCGGGCCCGGACCTCATCGTGGACGACGGCGGCGACGCCACCCTGCTCATCCACAAGGGCGTGGAGGCCGAGAACGATCCCTCGCTGCTCGAGCAAAAGACCGATAACAAGGAATTGCAGTGCGTACTCGACCGCCTCGCCCTGCGCTTCAAGGAGGAGCCCCGCCACTGGCAGAAGGTGGCCGCGGAGGTCAAGGGCGTCTCGGAAGAGACCACCACGGGCGTACATCGCCTCTACCAGCTGGAGAAGGAGGGCAAGCTGCTCTTCCCGGCCATCAACGTGAACGATTCCGTCACCAAGTCCAAGTTCGACAATCTCTATGGCTGCCGCGAATCCCTGGCCGACGGCATCAAGCGCGCCACGGACATCATGGTGGCCGGCAAGGTGGTTGTTGTCTGCGGCTATGGCGACGTGGGCAAGGGCTGCGCACAATCCATGCGCGGCTTCGGCGCGCGCGTGCTCGTCACGGAAATCGACCCCATCTGCGCGCTGCAGGCGGCCATGGAAGGCTATGAGGTGGTCACCGTGGAGGACGCGCTGGCCCAGGGCGACATCTTCGTCACCTGCACGGGCAATTACCACGTCATCACCGGCGAGCACATGGAGGGCATGAAGGACGAGGCCATTGTCTGCAACATCGGCCACTTCGACAACGAAATCGACATGGCCTACCTCGAGCGCACGCCCGGCGTGACCAAGCTCAACATCAAGCCCCAGGTGGACAAGTGGACGCTCAAGTCTGGCCGCAGCATCATCGTGCTGGCCGAGGGGCGGCTCGTCAACCTTGGCTGCGCCACGGGCCACGCCAGCTTTGTCATGTCCAACAGCTTTACCAACCAGACGCTGGCGCAGATCAAGCTCGCCACCGAGAAGCTCGAAAACCGCGTCTATACGCTGCCCAAGGAGCTGGACGAGGAAGTGGCGCGGCTGCACCTCGCGCGCCTCGGCGCCAAGCTGACCAGGCTCACGCCCGAGCAGGCCGAATATATCGGCGTCAAGGTGGAGGGNCCGTACAAGAGCGAGATGTACCGCTATTANGGGAAGCGGCGGAAGGNGTNANAGCAGGGCCGGGGCGGCGNNAGGNCGNTCCGGCCTTCAGCTCTTTTAAAGAGGTGCGGTGCNCGNNGCGTGCGGNNGGAAAANGGCGGGAGCAGNCCGCTNGCGGCACTGCGAGATGCGCGGGCGTCGCGGGCCTGTCACTGCGGGATGCGCAAGGCGGGAAGGCCGCAGCGCAGGCGCGCTCGAANGNTGCCCCGGCGCGCGGNAGAATGCGGAGCAAGGACTCCGCGGCATGAGCNNCTAGTCGTCNCCCCAGGCNGAGTCCTCTCCGGCGGCGTCTTCCAGGGCTTTGTAGCCGCGGACGGCCAGGTAGAGGACGCCGTCCGGCGCNTCCTCCACAAGNCCCGTGGCCTCCACGGCCACATTGACCTCGTCGTCGAGGTCCACGCCCGCGCCCCGNGGAAGGATGCGGTACTCAACGCCGTCCTGGACAATGGCCACGCTGGCCCCGCGCCCATCCACGGAGCGCGGCAGGCTCGTCACATAGCCTCTGACTGTTACGGGACTCTTGCTCATAGCCGCCTGTGCCTCTGCAACATGTGATTTTTTTCTGCATAGCGTGTTTCCCCCGGCAACGCAAGACAGAGNGCGCCATCCCCGNCGCNGGAGCCGCNCGGCGACCCGNTTCTCTCTGTTCACGGTGCTGAGANCGTCCCACNCCGNTGCCCCGCTGCCTCGTTTTTCCTCCGCTAGCGCGAGGCTCCGCCACCTGCCTATCCTTGAGAGCTCTTCACTNCATCGGTCCCCGGCTTTGCCCGTCCCCTCAAGATTTTTCAGCTCCCGCCGATACGANGGGGAGAAGTGCCNCACAGCGGGGAGCGGCCCNCGCCCCCCTCAAGCCTTGCGGAAGTGCCATGCGCTCATTCCTTGCGGTGCGCGTCCATNTCTTGCGGTTCCTCTTGCTNCTGCCCCTGCTCCTNCTNGGCGGTTGCGGTTTTTTCGGCCAGAAGGTCGCGGACAACGGCCCCACTCCGGTNAAGGCGCACAAGGTGGTCAANACCGCCTACAGCCAGATGGGGAAGCAGTACCGCTCCGGCGGCGCGTCGCCGCAAAAGGGGTTTGACTGTTCCGGGCTCATCTGGTGGGCCTATCGGCAACACGGCGTTGCGGTCCCGCGGATCACTACGGACCAGGCCANGACCGGACAATCCGTCCCCAAGGCGCGCCCCAGGCCGGGGGACATTGTGGTTTTCCGCACCGGCAANAGCCCGCGCGGCCTGCATACCGGCATCTATGCNGGCGGNGGCTCCTTTATCCACAGCCCGCGCAAGGGCGAGCGGGTGCGCATGGAAAGCCTGNACATCCCNTACTGGAAAAGCAAGCTCATTGCTGTGCGGCGNGTGGTGCACTAGGGCANTNCCGCATATCGGNCTTCCACCGCCCTTGCGAGCGCAATCTCGCGCATCNTCCCNNGCGCCCTNNCTCGTNAGCTGGTGCACCGGCGCCCCGCAAGGAAGTCNNACNCAGNNNCACCACTNCCCTCCTGCCGGTTTTCCGTCNGCACNTTCGCAAACCCTTTCCGCCAATTCCCGCCTTTCTGTCGCTCCCGCGCATTGCGGGCNGCCTCTGCANACGCGNCCANGCCNNGTTCCTGCCTCNTCNCACTGCNTGGCNCCNNCGTCCNNGTTCCGCAATTCACGGCATTGCGGGCTTGCATTTTTGACAAGCTTGCCCTATGTCTAAANAANCTTGAGATGCAAGCGTGTCCCGCCAGCAATGACGCGGCGACGCGAAGGAGGGCTTCCATGACCAGCGCGAAGCTTTCGGATGACAGCCTTTTGAGCATTGCTGATATTTCGCGGCACTTTTCCCTGCCNGAATCCACAACCCGTTATTATTGCAAGCGCTTTGCNGCCTTTATCCCCAGCGTGGGCGAGGGCCGCAGGCGTCGTTACCGCAAGGAGACGCTTGAGGTTGTGGCCGCCATCCTGGAGGAGATGCAAAAATCCCGCACCGCCGCTGCCGTGGAAACTGCGCTGGACGCGCGCTTTCCNCGCAATGCGCTTGCCCTGAGCGGCCAGCAGGAATGCACGCCTGTGATGACCACCGGGCAAAGCCTGCTTCCAGTCGGTGCGCTGCACTTGCTGGAGCGCCAGACGCACGCCCTTGANCTCATTGCGGAACTCATGCGCCTNTTTCTNGAGCGGGGCCCGTTTGCTGCNGGGGCTTCAGCCCTCGGCCAGGAGCAGGANCGCCTGCGCTCGGACCTCGACACCTTGCGCCTGCTCCTGCAAAATGCGGAAAAAACGCAACAGGAAGATTTGGAGCAGTTGCGCACCTGGATGCAGAGGCTGNTGCGCCAGCGCGGTGCTGAAGCGCGGGACAGCGCCNCCACCGGAGCCTGATTTCCGGCAGCCGCTTCGTCCCTTCGCAGTGCCGCAACGCGTTGCGGCGTCTGTGCCCGNCTGCNCCTCACTTTGCCTTTCCCCCCGCAGATGAAGCGCCGTACTGAGCACCCCAAACTNCCCTGAAAAGCCCGGCCCCNTGACGCGCCAGGAACCGGGCTTTTTCATGGCAGAGTTTCCAGCGGCGAAGGCAGTTCAGTACGACTCCCCTCATATTCAAAACTCGTTGGCCGCAGGCCCGCATTGCGAGAGACACCCGCATCCCCTTACCTTCACCTCCTTAATACCGAAAGCCCGGCGAGAGGCGGCGCCGGGCTTTCGGTATCTCCGGATTTAGAAGTAGGTACGACTACGGCTTGGCGCCCTTCTTGCCATCCCTTGCCATTTCCACCGCATCGCGGAAGAGGTCCAACGGCAAGGCCCCGCGCACCACGAGATCATTGACGAGGAAGTAGGGCGTGCCCTCCACGCCGAGCTTCTGGGCGTCCTTCTGGTCCTCTGCGAGAATGTCGCTGACCTTTTTGCTGCGCACATCGCGAGCCAGCCGCTTCATGTCCACGCCCAAATTTTGCGCGCTTTCCTTGATGAAGGGTTCGCCTTCGGCAAGCAGGCGGTCGCGGTTGGAAAACATGAGGTCATAAAATTTCCAGGCCTTGTCCTCATCCTGCTGGGCAATGGCCACAAAGTAGCTGGAGGCGATACCGCCCGGCCCCTTTTCATCCAGCGGCAAGTGCTTGAAAATAAGACAAATATCGTCACCGTAGGTTTTGCGTAAGGCCTCCACATTCTTGGAGGCCTGCTCGCAAAAATGGCAGGTGAAGTCGGAGAAAGCCACGATGCGCACCCTGGCGTCCGGGCGGCCGAGCACAGGCCGGTTTTCCAGCTGAACGCTCTTGGGGTTTTCCATGTCCTTGCGCCACTGCACCTCAAGATTGTGCTTTCGCCGCAGGTTGGAACCCTGCTGGGCAATATCGAGCACCGCCTCGCTGTTCTGGCGCAGGACATCGAGGATGATTTCCGGGCGCTCGCGCAGCAGTGTTTCCAGAGCCGCGGCAAGGGCCGGGTCCGAACCTGCGCCAGCAGCCCGCGCACTCTCGGCCTGAGGGAGTGACAACGCGGCACACAAGGCAAGCGCGGTAAGGAATACGAGGGGCTTTTTCATTTTTTTCATACGATGCTGCTCCGCAATCCCTGAAAGATTCCCTGCATATGGGCAAAAACGGGCATGACGGTCCCTGCCCTGCACAGGATTTTGCATAGCCTGAAGCGGCCTCTGGCGCAAGCCCCGTGAGCGCGCATTTTTAGGTCACGCACGAGAGCGTGACAATGCCGCTGGTACGCTGCCACCACTTGACTCGCGCCTGCTGCTTTTTTACAAACGCAGCACGGTGACGCAAAAATTTCATGTGCCATGTTTCATGTGAAACATTGTTCGCCAAAAAATGCGGGCTGCGAAAAACAGGCGGCAAACCTGCTGAAGCGAGATGTTTCATGTGAAACATGACCACCCAGAGACGGTAGAAGCAGCCCACGGCCGACTTCAGGCCGAGCTCAGGCGCAGCCACTACCCCGACATCAGGAACCGCAAAAGAGGAAAAATTCATGGCGCGCATCATTTCCATTGCCAACCAGAAGGGTGGCGTGGGCAAAACCACGACAGCCATCAATCTGAGCGCGGCCCTGGCCGTCATGGAAAAAAAGGTGCTCCTTGTGGATTGCGACCCGCAGGCCAACAGCACGAGCGGCCTGGGTTTCAGCCAGGATGAATTGCCAGGCGATCTCTACTCCACCTTCTACACGCCGGAACAGGTGCGCGAGAGCATCGTCCATTGCCGCACGCCCTTTCTGGACCTGTTGCCCGCCAGCACCAACCTTGTGGCTGTGGAGCTGGAGCTGGTGGACAAGATGGCGCGCGAGTTCTTTCTGGATGAATGTCTCAAGCGCGTTCACGACGAGTATGAATATATCATCCTGGACTGCCCGCCCTCGCTGGGCCTGCTCACGCTCAACGCCCTCTGCGCCTCGCGCGAGCTGCTTATTCCCCTGCAATGCGAATTTTTTGCCCTGGAGGGCATCGTCAAGCTGCTGCAAACCTACGAGCAGGTGAAAAAACGCCTCAACCCGGACCTGGCTTTGCTCGGCGTGGTGCTCACCATGTATGACATCCGCAACCGGCTGACGCGCGAAGTCAAGAACGAGGTGCGACGCTGCTTCCCGGACCACCTTTTTGAAACGGTCATCCCGCGCAATGTGCGCCTTTCCGAAGCACCCAGCCATGGCAAGTCCATCATCCATTATGACATCAAGTCCAAGGGGGCCGAGGCCTACCTGGGCCTTGCCAAGGAGGTGGTCCTGCGCCGTCCCAGCCGCAAAGGCGCCCAGGCTCAGGAGCGCGGTGTGGACTCCAGCGCAACGTGATCGCGGAAATGCTTCTGGCGGATGGTGGCCCCGCACGATGCGCAATGAAAGACAAGCAGGCCGCCCAGATTGGCATTGGCAAGCCGGAAAGGATGACCGGGCGCGGTGCGCCAGTCATCAACCTGAAGGCCGCAATGCGGGCAGCTGACCGCCGGGTCATAGGGATAGCGGAAGTCCCAGTAGCGCAAAAAGTCCGCAAAGCCGTCCATGGGTTCCGGAACCTCAGCCTCTGTTGGGTTAGCGGCATCGGCTTCGGCGGGAAGCGCGCCCTTGAGGCGCTCCCAGAGGCTATAGGGGACCTGAACAGCAACAATATTGCCGTGGGCATCGGTGACGTAGTGGATCTGTTCCTTCATGGGGACCTCNGCGTCCAGCGAAATGAAACNAGATAGAAGAGTCGCGGGGCGCCCCGCGNGGGCAGGGGCACGCAGCGTCGCAAATGCTGCCTGAGAGCGTGTACTACCCNGCCANGCNCAAAAAGGCAAAATGAATCTTNNACGCNNGGGCGCCATTGCGCCGCCGTGCGCATTGCTGACAGACCGGGCGGCCACAAGCGCCGCAAGGGGCTAGAAGCCCCAGCCAAGAACACGAGGGGGAGGANATGAGCACGAGCGCTCGGGGTTTGGGNCGTGGGCTGGATGCGCTCTTTGAAGGNTCTGCGCAACAACGCGCCACCAAGGAGCCGCCNACACGCCTGCCNCTNGCGGCNCTGGTNGCCAATCCCGCACAACCGCGACGCGCCTTTGCGGAAGAGGCCCTCGCCGANCTGNCCGATTCCATCCGGCAACAGGGCATCATNCANCCGCTCCTGGTGCGTCCGCTCCCAGGCACGGACCGCTTCCAGATAGTTGCCGGGGAGCGCCGCTGGCGCGCGGCTGCCAAGGCGGGCCTCGCTGAAGTGCCTGTCTATGTGCGCGACATGGACGAGCAGGAGGCCATGGCGGCCGCGCTNATCGAAAACCTNCANCGCGAGGACCTCAATCCCGTTGAGGAGGCGCAGGCCCTGAACGCATTGCGCGAAACCCTCAGTATCACCCAGGAGGAGCTNGCGGCACGGCTGGGGCGCAGCCGTCCTGCGGTNGCCAATGCACTTCGCCTGCTTCAGCTCGGGGAGGCGGCCTTGCAGGACCTCGCTGAGGGGCGCATCACGGCCGGGCATGGCCGTTGTCTTGTGGGCATCGGGGAGGAGGAAGCGGCAGANGCCCTGCGCGAGCGCATCCTCGCGNGCNGCCTCACGGTGCGCGAAGCTGAGGAAGCGGCCGCCCACAGGCGCGAAACGGGCCTCTTTCCCTGGGAGGAGGCCGCACAAACAGCGCCGCATTCTGCACCGGCCAAGGCGCGGCCAGCCACGNCCGCCGCGCTGGAGGACCTACGCCGGCGCCTGAGCACGGCCCTTGACTGCAAGGTGCGCATCAGCGGAACAGACCGCAANGGCCGCATCACCCTTGCCTATACGAGCCCGGAAGCGCTTACGGCGCTTCTGGAACGTCTGGGCCTTGCACAGGAGGAAACGGCGTAACGCGCTTGCGGTGCGGGAAGTGCGCGCACCGGCTTGCCAGCTTTCAACGCCGCCGAAGGACTGCCCCGAACATGCCTTCCAGCCAGGGATGNGCATGGGGCGTCGTCCAGCTGCGCACCAGTTCCAGAGCCCTGTCCTGTGCCAGCATTCGCTCCACCACGGCCTCATTTTCCTGCGGGTTGAGCGTGCAGGTGAGATAGGCAAGCTCACAACCTTGCGCAAGGCGCTCCGCCAGTGCCGCAAGGATGCGTTGCTGCACCTGAGCAAAACCGCANAAGGCTGCCGCATCCCGCCGTCCGGGAAAGCGGATGTCCGGCCTGCGGGCAAGNACGCCGAGGCCGCTGCAGGGCGCATCCACAAGGATATGCCCTTGCCAGCGNCGCANNGGCGGCCGCGNCGCATCGGCACGGGCAACGACAGTTNGNGAGAGGTCGCGGCGCGCAAGGGGNGCAANCGAGNAGNTCAAGGCGCTTTGCGGACAAATCCGTGGCAAGNCGCACCGGAACTCCGGCTTCGAGCAGCGCAAGGCTCTTGCCGCCAACGCCCGCACAGGCATCCCACACGGGTTTTCGCCACTGGCTGAGGCCGAGCTCGAGCAGGACGGCTTGCGAACCTGCGGACTGAAAGTCCAGCAGGCCCTGCTCGCGCAAGTGCGCAAGCGGCTCGCCGAGCGCCTNTTCAGGAAGCGAACCNGGCGCGAAGGCCATGCCCCAGGGNCCGATGCTCGNCCGCTCGGNCTCNGGCACAGAGGCCTCCAGAGCTTCACGCAAGGCTTGCGCCTCCGGGTGTAGCGCATTGATGCGGATGCCGGTCCACGGGCGCGCAAAGCTGCGGCGCATGAGCNNAAGCGCCGCCTCCTCCCCATAGGCGTCGCGCCAGAGGTCCGCAATGCTGTCGGGCAGGCTCCAGAAGCGGCAGGCCGCGNGCCATGCTCCGCAGGCCTGGGGCATTGCCGGGGTCCTCATACCAGGCCACATCAAGGGGGGCGTCNCCGAGCCGCTGGAGCGAGCGNAGGACGCCATTGGCAACGCGGCCGAGGCGCTGTCCATAGAGGCGGTCAACCTGGCGNACGGCCTCGGAAATGGCGGCATGAGCAGGGATGCGCGACTGAAAGAGCAGGCTNTGCACCGCAATGGCGAGGCAATGGCGCATGGGCNGCGGCAGGCCAGCCGGCTTGCGCAAAAGACGTCCGAGGATGGCATCGCAGCGGATGCGCTCGCGCGCNCAGCCATAGACGAGTTCCGCNACCAGACGGCGCTCCCGAGGCGCGAGGGAGCTTTGGGCNAGCACGCTGTCCACGGCGGCCTGCACGGGCATCCCCTCGTCCATGTGNGTCANNGCCCGCACCGCAATGTCCCTGGCNTCGGCCTTTGAGGAACCGGCAACGCGGCTGCGCGTGGACTTGTCCCCGCTCATGGCCTGGGGGATTCCGCGGCAAGGGGTTCCTGCGGCAGGAGGAAACGCGACAGCGCGTCCTCAACAGCAGCGAGGGGCACCAGGGTATCGCGGCAGGGGCCGTGCGGCCGCTCGTTNAGNACGCCAAAGACGGGCAGGGGATAGCTGTCCTGGATGCCGGAGACGAGGTCGCGCTCGCAGGCCACGGCAATAATGCANCGCGGGCNGCATTCCACCACAATACGGCGCGCAATGGTGCCNCCGGTGGCGAGCGNCAGCCGAAAGCCGAGTTTGTCGCGCAAATCCAGCAGCGGGCCAATCTGGCAGGNNCCGCAACGTTGGCAATTGTCGGGCCTTGGGGAGATNCGATGGCGGCAGGCGCTGTTCTGGACGCAATGCGGCAACAGGAGGAGCAGGTCCTGTGCGGGCACGCGGACGCCTTCCGCCAGCACCAGTTCATTGTTGACCTTGACAAAGGAGCGGCGCACGGCTGTGCGCCCGATGCCGCAGACGCGCCCGAGACTCTCCATGAAGGGCAGGAAGAGCCGCAGAAGCACATGGCGGACCCAGGAGATGCCGGGAAGGCGGCGCCCCGTATAAATATGGAAGATGAGCGTGGCGCAAAGCCANGCCAGAAGGACGATGCCCGCAAGNCCGCAACCGACNCTCAGGAGCGGCAGCCAGGAGGCGNTCACACCGGGCAGCAGCCACGGAAGCACGAGAAAGGCGAAGAGCGCCAGGCACACNGCGACGCAGCTCGCCACCATGAGGCCGATGAAGATGCGCTTGCGGCCACCGCCATATGGCCCTGGGGGCAGAGAATGGGGCGACTTGGCGGGCCACATGGTCACGCNGCGGGCTCCGGTGCGGCAGAATCCGAGGGGTTCAGCGCCCGCAGGGGCGCATAGCCGTTGGCGAAGGCGAGGCCTTCCATGTCCTTCCGCCCGCTGGGCCGCACCCGGTCCAGCANATAGAGNCCATCAGCACAGGCCACGGCCAGGCCAGCGGGCAGGCGCACAAGGGTACCGGGGGCNGGAAGAACAGTCACCAGCCCCTCCTCGGCAGGATGGCCGCTCAAAACGCGCACCTCGAGCGGTTCAGCACCATCCTTGCAAAGGATTCGCGTGGTCGCGCCAGGGGCCGGCGTAACGCCGCGAATGTGGGCATCCACCTGCGCCACAGGCCGGGACCAGTCGATGCGGCCGTCCTCCTTGGCGAGCTTGGCCGCGTGCGTCGCCTGACTGTGGTCCTGCGGGGTAGGGGTCACGGTGCCTGCCACGATGCCGGGGAGCGTCTCCACCAGCAATTCGGCCCCGGCCCTGGCCAGCGCCTCGGTGAGCTCGCCAGCATGGCAGCAGCCGATGGGCACAGTGCGCGTGGCATACACCGGGCCTGTATCGAGGCTCGGCTCCATGTGCATGATGGAGACGCCGGTGACGGCATTGGGGTGGCAGTTTTCCATGATGCAACGCTGGATGGGCGCGGCGCCGCGATAGAGCGGCAAAAGCGAGGCATGGACGTTGAGCGGCGCAATGCGGGCCGCGTCCAGCACCGTCTTCGGGAGAAGCAGACCATAGGCCGCGGCCACGATGATGTCCGGGCGCACATCCGCAAGCGCGCGGCGCTCCGCCTCGTCCTTGAAATTCACGGGCTGGCGCACCTCAAGGCCGAGGCGCTCCGCAAGCTCCTTCACCGGGGAGGGCACGAGCTTCATGCCGCGGCGGCCGCGCGGCCTGTCCGGCTGGGTATAGACCGCAACCACGCGTCCCCCCGGCCAGCCGGCCAGCTTTTCGAGCACCGTGGCCGCAAAGGCCGGGGTGCCCATGAAGACTATCCGGCAGTCTTGCGCTTGAGCCATTTTTTGACCTTGCTGTCATAAAGCGTGCGCCTGAGATGACTCACGCGGTCGATAAAGAGGGTCCCGTCGAGGTGGTCCACCTCGTGCTGGAGCACCACGGCGGGGAAGCCTTCGAGCTCCTCGTCGATGGGCGTGCCGTCAAGGGCCGTGGCCCTGAGCCGCACCCTGCTGTAGCGAGGCACGTCCGCGCGATAGTTGAGCGGCACGGAGAGGCAGCCCTCCTGCTCGCTCGTGATGACTTCGCCCAGGGGCTCCAGTTCGGGATTGATGAGTACGCGCGGCGCGCGCTCCCCCTCCTGCACACCCGGGTCCATGACGAGCATCCGCAGGGAGCGGCCCACCTGCGGCGCGGCGAGGCCCACGCCGGGCGCGGCGTACATGGTCTCGGTCATGTCCGCGGCGAGCTCACGAATCTCATCCGTGATTTCCGCAACCGGGACGCAACGCTCCTTGAGGCGCGGGTCGGGATAGGTAACGATGTCGAGCAGCATGACGGCTCAACCCTCCGCGCGCGCGTCGCTTCCCGCGGGGGCTTCGCCCTTCGACTCCTGCTTTGCGGCCTCGCGCAGGCGCAGGCCCAGCTCGCGCAACTGCGCGGCCGACACGGGCGAGGGCGCCTGGGTGAGCAGGCAGGTGGCCTTTTGCGTCTTGGGAAAGGCGATGACATCGCGGATGCTGGACGCGCCGGAAAGCAGCATGACCAGCCTGTCCAGCCCGAACGCAAGACCGCCATGCGGCGGTGCGCCCTGCTCCAGCGCCTGGATGAGGAAGCCGAACTGCGCCTCCGCCGACTCGGGCGTGAAGCCGAGGGCCTTGAACATGGCGCGCTGCGCATCCGCCCGGTGGATGCGGATGGAACCGCCGCCCACCTCGTTGCCGTTGAGCACAAGGTCATAGGCGCGCGCGCGCGTGGCGCCGGGGTTCGTGCTCATGAGCGCCTCGTGCCCCTCGGCAGGGGAGGTGAAAGGATGGTGGCAGGCCACATAGCGCTTTTCTTCTTCGTCGTATTCAAAGAGCGGAAATTCCGTCACCCAGAGGAAGTTGAAGCTGCCTTCGGGGATGAGACCCAGTTTCTGGCCGAGGTGCACCCGCAGATTGCCCAGGGCCGCATTGACCATGGCCGGTTCGCCTGCCTGGAAAAACACGATGTCGCCCACTTCGAGGCCGAGCTCGCTGGCGATGGCCTCCCGCTCCTCCTCCGAAAGGAACTTGGCGATGGGCGACTGCCACTCGTTCTCGCGGATCTTGATCCACGCGAGGCCCTGTGCGCCGTAGATGCGCACAAAGTCCGTGAGCTCNTCGATCTCCTTGCGGGTGAGGCTTTCGCCGCCGGGNACGCGCATGGCCTTGACNAGTTTGGCCTGGCTGAAGAGCTTGAAGCCCGAGCCGCGCACATGNTCCGTGATGTCGTGGAGCTCCAGCCCNAAGCGCGTGTCCGGCTTATCCACGCCGTAGCGGGCCATGGCCTCCTCCCAGGTCATGCGCGGGAAGGGCGGCNCAAGCTNGNGCCCGAGGGCGGCCTTGAACACGGCCTTCATCAGCCCTTCGGCCACGNCCATNACGTCTTCCTCGTTCACGAAGCTCATTTCCAGGTCCACCTGGGTGAACTCGGGCTGGCGGTCGGCGCGCANNTCCTCGTCGCGGAAGCAGCGCACGATCTGGAAATAACGGTCAAAGCCCGCCACCATGAGCAGTTGCTTGAANAGCTGCGGCGACTGCGGCAGGGCGTAAAANTCNCCGGGATTNAGNCGGCTCGGCACGAGNAAGTCGCGCGCCCCCTCGGGCGTGGACTTGGTGAGCACCGGNGTTTCCACCTCCACAAAGCCCTCGCCGTCGAGNNANCGNCGCATGGCCTGNGCGACCTTGTGGCGGAGCCGCAATGCGGATTGCATCCGCGGGCGTCTCAAGTCCAGCGCGCGGTTGGCNAGGCGNAGGTTCTCGCCTGCGTCGGCGCGGTCCTCGATGGGGAAGGGCGGCGTTTTGGAGGTGTTGAGCAGCTTCCAGTCGTTGACCACCACCTCGATTTCGCCGGTGGGCATGGTGGGGTTNACCATGCCCTCGGGNCGNTGGCGCACCTTGCCCTTGACCGCNANGACGTATTCGCTGCGNAGGATGTGGGCGTTTTCATGGGCCTTNGGCGCGATNTCNGGGCTGAACACCACCTGGGTGAGGCCCGCGCGGTCGCGCANNTCCACAAAGATGAGGCCCCCGTGGTCGCGGCGGTACTGCACCCAGCCCATGAGGCANACTTCGGNNCCGATGTCGGCCGCNGTGAGGCTGCCACAATCGTGGCTGCGCTTCCAGTCGCCGAGGGCGGTGATGAATTTGCCGTGTTCCTGCTGCAAGTCCTGCGATTCCTGGGTCTTGTCCATGAGCCTATCCGTTGTGGTTCTGGGTGGTGGGCGCTTCGGNGCACAGGGCCGCAAGCCTNGCCGGGGCCGCGGNCTGGGGCAGGCTTTCCTGCTCGCCGCCTGCCATGCCGCGCAGGGTCACNAGGCCNGCNGCGGCCTCNTCCGGGCCGATGATGCAGCAATAGCGCGCNCCGCTTTTGGCGGCCCTGCGCATGAGGCTCTTGAAGGAGCCGCCNGCGTAGTCGAGCTCGCCGGAAAGCCCGAGCCTGCGCAGGGCGCAGGCGAGCGCGAAGCCCTGCACACGCCCGGCCTCGTCCGGGGCCACGATGAAGAAGTCAGGCGNGGNGGCNGCNANCGGCGGNAGCAGCAGGGCNAGGCGCTCCATGCCGCAGGCAAAGCCCACNCCCGGCGCGTCCGGGCCGCCGAGCTGCGCGGTGAGNCCGTCATAGCGGCCGCCGCCGGCCACGGCCGTCTGCGCGCCGATGTTGCCGCTCACCACCTCGAAGGTGGTGCGGCAATAGTAGTCNAGNCCGCGCACGAGCCGATGGTCGATTTCCGGNCTGATGCCCTCTTTTGNCAGCAATNCCAGCACGGTGTCGAAATGANNGCGGCACTCCGNGCANTTGTGGTCAATGAGGCGCGGCGCAGCNNCGGTGAGNCNGCGGCAGCCTTCNTGCTTGCAATCGAGCACGCGCAGGGGATTGCTCTCCCTGCGGCGNCGGCAGTCCTCGCAAAGCGCCGTTTCGTCCACTCCCGCAAGATACTTNCGCANNGCCNCCATATAGGCCGGGCGGCATTGCGCGCAGCCNAGCGAATTGAGCTTGAGCGTCAAATCCGCAATGCCGAGCGCCGAGAGGAAGCTCCAGAGCATGGTGATGAGCTCGGCATCCGCAAAGGGGCTCTCNGTNCCNAGGCACTCGCAGTTGATCTGNTGGAACTGGCGCATNCGNCCNTTTTGCGGCCGCTCGTAGCGGAACATGGGCCCCATGGTGAAGAANCGGTGCGGNCCGCCGCGCCCGTCCGCAAGCCCGGCCTCGATGCAGGCGCGCATGACGCCCGCCGTGGCCTCGGGCCGCAAGGTCACGGAGCGGCCCTTGCGGTCCGGGAAGGTGTACATTTCCTTTTGCACCACGTCCGTCTCCGCGCCGATGGAGCGCTGGAACAGGCCCGTGAACTCGAGGAGCGGCGTGCGCAATTCCGCAAAGCCGTAGCGGGTGAAGATGTCGCGCCCGCAGGCCTCCATGCGGGTGAAGGCGTCGCTCTCCGGCGGGAACAGGTCCGCAAAGCCCTTGATGCGGCTTGTGCCGCGCGTGTCCTCGCTCATGACCGCTTGCACTCCAGGGAAAACTTGGCGCAGCCCTCGCAGGGCACGGCATAATCGCCATTAAAACAGGCGAGGCAGAAGCTGTCCGAATGCATGACCGAGCGCAAGAGCCCGTCGATGCTGAGATAATGCAGGGAATCCACATCCAGCCTCTTGACGATCTCGTCCATCTTGCACTGGGCGGCGATGAGCTCCCCNCGGGAGGAAAAGTCCACGCCATAATGGCAGGGAAACTTCACCGGCGGGCTCGAGATGCGGATATGCACCTCNTTGGCGCCCAGCTCGCGCAGCTTTTTCACGCGGGTCATCATGGTGGTGCCGCGCACGATGGAGTCGTCNACAATGCAGATGCGCTTGCCCTCAATCATGGCGCGCACCGGGTTGATTTTCACGCGCACGCCGAAATTGCGCATNNNCTGCGTGGGCTGGATGAAGGTGCGGCCCACATAGTGGTTGCGGATCATGGCGTGTTCGTAAGGAAGCTCCGCGCATTGGGCGAAGCCCACCGCCGAATAGACGCCCGAATCCGGGAAGGGCATGATGAAGTCCACGTCCGGCGTGGACTCGTGCGCGAGCTGCCAGCCCATCTGCTTGCGGCAGACATAGACCTGCTCGTTGAACACNTAGGAATCCGGCCGCGCGAAATAGACNAGCTCGAAGATGCACTGGCGGGGCNTGGCCGGATGCGGGCCNGGGAGCCTGCTCGANTGCTCGCCGAGGGCGTCCACCACGATCATCTCGCCGGGCTCCACNGCGCGCTCGTAATCGGCCTCCAGAAGGTCGAAGGCGCAGGTCTCGGAGGCGAAGACGGGCGAGCCGTCGAGCCGCCCNAGNGCCAGCGGGTGGAAGCCGTAGGGGTCGCGCACCGCAANGAGCGTGGAGCCGGAAAGCACGAGGAAGCAATAGGCNCCNNTAAGGCGCGAACAGGCCTCGGCCACGGCCTCGGGCANNTCCTTGTGGCGCAGCGAGCGCACGAGGAGGTGCATGAACACCTCGCTGTCATTGCCCGTGGCGAAGATGGCGCCCTCGTTTTCGAGCTCGGCCCNGAGCTCGGCCGCATTGACAATGTTGCCGTTGTGCGCGAGCGCAATGTCCTGCCCCTTGAAATGGGCGATAAAGGGCTGCGCATTGCGCTGCGAGGCGCTGCCCGTGGTGGAGTAGCGCACATGGCCGATGGCCGTGCGCCCGGTGAGGCGGCGGAGCACCTCCTCGGAAAAGACATCGGGCACGAGGCCCATGCTCTTGTGGTCGTGCATCCCGTCCTTGTCCACGGTGACGATGCCGGCGCTTTCCTGGCCGCGGTGCTGCTGGGCGTAGAGCCCGAAATAGGCGAGCCGTGCCGCGTCGTCGTGGTCGTAGATGCCGAAAAGACCGCATTCATGCCGTATCATTATGCTTCTTGTTCCCGTTGTTTCGTTGGGCGTTGGTGAAATTTGCGGAAGTGGACTATCTTGCAACCGTACCGTTTGGCAAAACTTCCCTTATTGGTCCTTACTGGCCGTTCTTCAGTGTCTTGCGCAAGTGCGCGATGCGGTTGTCCATGACCGCCGGGTTCGGGTAGGCGTCGCGCGCCGCCTCGAACTGGGCGAGGGCCTCCTTCGGGCGGCCGAGCTGCTCCAGCGCGTCGGCGAGGAGATAGCCCGCCTGCCCGCGCACTTCCTCGTCCGGGCCGCTGTCGAGGATCTGCTGGCACAAATCCGCCACTTCCTGCCAGCGCTCGCGGGCCATATTCTGGTCCGCAAGGTCGAGCATGCAGCGAATCTTGTCATGGTCCGGGAGGGGCAGCGCCAGGCACTGGGCCAGGCTTTCCTCCCCGGCCTCGAAACGCCGCTGGCTGAACTGCATGGCCGCCAGATGCCGATAACCCTCCACCCGGCGCGCGCCGCCGATGCCCGCAAGGCCCGTATAGGCCGCCCAGGCCTCGGCCGCGTCGCCGTAGCGGCGCAGGCGCTCGCACACGCGGCCCATATGCTCGAGGATGTCGGCCATGCGGCCGTCGTCATCCTCATATTCCGCGCGCATGGCCTCCAGCACTTCCAGGCTCGCGCGCGACTCCGGCCCCGCGGAATTGAGCACCTGAAGCAAAAGCTGCCAGGCCTCCCAGCGGCGCTCGGCCTCCGGGCCGCGGCGCTCCGCGTCCCGCGCCTCCCCCCGGAGATAGCGCTCCAGAAGGCGCTCGGCAAGGGGCCAGTTGCGCACGGCCGCGGCCGCGCGCGCATCGGCCAGATCATCGGCGAGGATTTGCCCGCGGTCGCAGGCCTGAAGCAGGCTCCCCAGCGTGAGCATGAGCGCCAGGGCCAGCGCCGCCGCCCGTTCAGGCATCCGCGTCCCCGTCGCCGGATTTCTCCGCATCATCGGGCGCCAGCGCCGCGTCCTCGGCGGCTACGGCTTCGGCCACTTCCTCGTCCTCCACAAGGCCGGGCCCCTGCTGGCCGCCGTCATCCACGCGGTCAAAGCCCACCACGCGCGCGCCCTCGTCGAGCCGCACCAGC
Source organism: Desulfovibrio sp. (assembly GCA_014804905.1). Classification (GTDB taxonomy): domain Bacteria; phylum Desulfobacterota; class Desulfovibrionia; order Desulfovibrionales; family Desulfovibrionaceae; genus Desulfovibrio. The sequence goes on from JAAUYX010000054.1 coordinate 20,210, forward strand.
ATGACGCCCATGGTGGCGCGGCCCTTGCTGCCCACCTCGTCCACGCCGATACGCACCACCTTGTTGGCCGAGGTGAGGAGGATGAGGCCGTCGCGCTCGCGCACGGGCATGGCGCCCACCACCGGCCCGGTCTTGCCCGTGACCTTGAAATTGATGACGCCCTTGCCGCCGCGCGACTGCACGCGGTAGAGGTCAACCCGGGTGCGCTTGCCGTAGCCGTTGGCGGAAATGGACATGATCTCCGTGGTCTGGTCCGTCTCCTTCAAGACCACGCAGGCCACCACGCTGTCGTGCCGGCGCAGGGCGATGCCCTTGAC
>JAAUYX010000055.1 GCA_014804905.1 Desulfovibrio sp.
ATGGTGTCCGCGGTCTGCATCACTTTCTGGTAGGCCTCGAACTGGCGGTTCACCTCGATCATGTTCACCATTTCCGAAACCACTTCCACATTGGCCTTTTCCGTAAAACCCTGCTCCAGGCGCGCGCCGCCCGCATAGGCGTCGCCCTCGCCGGCATTGGTCCCGTCGCGCGTCTTGTAGAGGTTGGCGCCGAGCTTTTCCAGATTGTGCGGACGCTCCACGCTGAAAAGCGCGATCTGGTTGACGACCACGCCGTCCGCCGAGACCTGGCCGTCCCCGCCGATGACCACGTTGCGCGTGCCCGGCGGAATGACGATGTTGCCGCCCGTGCCCTGCAGGGGATAGCCGTTCGCCGTCATCACCGTGCCGTCGCTGGAGAGCACGAAATGCCCGCTGCGCGTGAGGTAGTCGCCATTGGGCGTGGTCACGCGGAAAAAGGCGTTCTCGCCGTTGATGCACACATCGAGCGGGTCGCCCGTGAACTCCATGGAGCCCTGCGAAAAGTCGATTTCCGAGACCGCGATGCGCGGGCGCGCCATGTTCTTGGGCTCGGGAAAGAGCGGCTCGGAGCGCAGGTGCATGAGCGGCTCGCGGATCTCGTCATGGGCGTAGTAGGCCATGGTGTCCTTGAAGGCCAGCGTCTGGCGCTTGTAGCCCGTGGTATTCACGTTCGCCAAATTATTGGCGATGAAATTCATGCGGTGTTCGGTGGTCAGCGCGCCGAAAAGCCCGCTAAACAGTGCGTCCTGCATAGGTTCTCCTTTTGGCGCGGCCCTCGTGGGCCGCTTCCGCCCCCGGCGGATGGTGGCGGAAAAGCCGCCTGCCAGTGCTTGTGCCCCATTGTTTGCAAGGAGCGGGCCAATACCTGATTTTCCGGCATGGACCCGGAACCGTGGCGGCAATCCTGCATCTGGGCTGCATAAGGAGCAAGATGCAAAAACAGGGCCGCCGCACCTTGCGATGCGACGGCCCTGAAGGACGCTGTTCTGCGGGCGGCCCTGCTAGAGGCTTTTCCCCACCATGCGCACGAGGCGCAGGAGCTGGTTGGTGAAGCCGGCCTCGTTGTCATACCAGATGAGGAGCTTGACCATGGTCTCGCGGAGCACCTGGGTGGAGAGCGCGTCAATCACGCCGCCGTAGGTGCTGCCCCGGTAGTCGATGGAGACGAGCGGCTCCTCGGAATAGCCGAGGTTCTCGTGCAGGGCGCCGAGGCTCGCCGCCCTGAGCGCGGCATTGACCTCTTCCGCGGTGCACCGCTTTTCCACCTCGCAGGTGAGGTCCACGAGGGAGCAGTCAAAGGTGGGGATGCGTACGGACATGCCGTTGATGCGCCCCGCAAGCTCGGGCATGACCACGCCCACGGCCTTGGCAGCGCCCGTGCTCGACGGCACCATGGAGACGCCGGCGGTGCGACCGCGCCGCCAGTCCTTGTGCGTGCCGTCGAGGATGCGCTGGCTCATGGTGTAGGAGTGGATGGTGGTCATGAGGCCGTGGTCGAAGCCGAAGTTCTCGTGGATGACCTTGACCGCCGGGGCGAGGCAGTTGGTGGTGCAGGACGCGGCCGAAAGGATGTTGTCCTTTGCGGGGTCATAGATGTCCTGGTTCACGCCCATGACGATCATGGCGTCCACGCCCTTGCCCGGCGCCGAGATGATGACCTTTTTCGCGCCGCATTCCAGATGGCGCGCGAGGCCCTCGCGGTCCTTGATGGTGCCGGTGCTCTCCACCACCATGTCCACGCCGAGGCGCCCCCACTCCCATTCGCCCGCTTTGCAGCGCGTCACGGTGATGTGGCGCCCGTTGACGATGAGCCCGTTCCCGTCGTGCCCCACCTCGCCCGGAAAGGTGCCGTAGGTGGAGTCGTACTTGAAGAGGTAGGCAAGGGCCTCGTTGCTGGCCCTGGCGTTGATGGCCGTGAAGCGGATCTCGTCGTCATTGGCGAGCAGGCGCAGGAGATAGCGGCCGATGCGGCCGAAGCCGTTCATTCCCAGAGTGACGGGCATGTTTGCTCCTTGCGGCAGGCAGTGTCATGCTTGTGCAGTGCACCCGTCTGGCGCTTCGCGCCAGACGGGACATGGAATATCCCTCATCCACGCTCTGTCTCGGTGCGTGGAGGCAAGGGGCGGCCTTACGCCTTGCCCGCGGAGCCCATGACGTCGCGGATCTTGTGGGCTACCATTTCCTTGACGGCCTCGCGCGCGGGCGCGAGGTAGGAGCGCGGGTCGAACTGCTCGGGATGCTCCACGAAGAACTGGCGGATGGTGGCCGTCACCGCGAGGCGGATGTCGGTATCCACATTGATCTTGCACACGCCCATGGTGGCCGCCTTGCGCAGCATGTCCTCGGGCACGCCCCTGGCGCCGCCCACCTTGCCGCCGTACTCGTTGCAGAGCTTGACGAACTTTTCCGGAACGCTGGAGGCGCCGTGCAGCACCAGCGGATAGCCGGGGAGCTTGGCGCTGATGGCCTCGAGCCGGGGGAAGTCGAGCTTGGCGTCGCCCTTGAACTTGTAGGCCCCGTGGCTCGTGCCGATGGCAACGGCCAGCGAGTCGCAGCCCGTGCGCGTCACAAAGTCCACGGCCTGGTCCGGGTCGGTATAGACATGCTCCGCCGAGGAGACATGCTCCTCCACGCCGGCGAGCTTGCCGAGCTCCGCCTCCACCCACACGCCGCGCGGGTGGGCGTAGTCCACCACCTTCTTGGTGAGGGCCACGTTTTCCTCATAGGGGAGGTGCGAGCCGTCGATCATGACCGAGGTGAAGCCGCCGTCGATGCAGTCGCGGCACATCTCGAAAGTGGGCCCGTGGTCAAGGTGCACGACCACCGGGATGCCCGGGTCCTCCTGCAGCGCCGCTTCCACGAGCTTCATGATATAGACCTGGCCCGCGTATTTGCGCGCCCCGGCCGACACCTGAAGAATGACCGGGGATTTCTCCTCGGCGGCGGCCCACATGATGCCCTGGATGATTTCCATATTATTGACGTTGAACGCGCCGATGGCATAGTGGCCCGCATAGGCGGCCGCGAACATCTCCTTGGGTCCGACAAGCGGCATGGCTGTCCTCCTTGGAATCGGGCTTGGGTTCCAGGGGCCGGGCCTCACCCGGCCGGAAAAAGATGTGCTGATAGTGCCACAGATGCACGCAAAGCGCAAAGACAAACTTTCCCCGGCGCGAGGACGGCTGCCTCACGCGCCGCCCCGTACAGGGTCCAGTATACGAGCTGTCCGCCCGGCACAGGCGATCGCGCTCGCGGCGTCGGCCAGGCTCACCGGGGCCTTGTGGTCATAGATGCGGTAGTCGGCGCGGCGCGCCTCCGGGGTGAAGCTCGGCATGAGCACATTGGCCCCGGCCCTGAGGCCCTCGGCCTGTCCGCCCGGCGAAAGGCTCGCGAGGGCCGTGGTGGCCGGGAGGTCCGCATCGGGGAGCGCGAGGCGCAGCACGGAGAGCACACGCAAATTCTGCGCCGCCGTGCCGCCCGGTGCCTCACCCAGCGGCGTTTGCGCCTGCGGGATGAAGGGGCCGGCGCCGCACATGGCGACGCCGAGCTCGCGCGCGAGCAGGATGTCGTCGGCGAGGGATTCCACCGTCTGCCCCGGAAGCCCGGTCATGAAGCCCGTGCCCGTAGCATAGCCGAGGCTTTTCAGAACGCGCAGGCAGCCGACCCGCTCCGCCAGCGTGTGGCCCGGATGCAGCCGCGCATAGAGGGCCGCGTCCGCGGTCTCGTGCTTGAGGAGGTAGCGCGTGGCCCCGGCCTCGCGCCAGAGGGCGTAGTCCCGCTCCGGGCGCTCGCCCACGCACAGGGCCACGGGCACGGAGAGGCCCGTCACTATCTCGCGCACCACTTCGGCGAGCCACGCCGCATCGGTCGCCCCCTCGCCGGACTGGAGCACGATGCTGTCCACGCCCAGGGCAACGGCGCGGGCCGCCGCCTCCAGCACCTCCGCCTGCGTGAGGGTGTAGCGCGCAAGCGCCCGGTTCTGCGCGCGCAGGCCGCAATAGCGGCAGTTGCGCCGGCAGACATTGGAAAACTCGATGAGCCCGCGCACATGGACGCGCGTCCCCTTGGCGCGCATGAGCTCCCGCCCGGCGGCGGCGCGCACGCTTTCGCCATCCGGCGTATTCAGCAGATGCAGGATGTCGGCCCGGTCCATGCCCTTCGCTCCCTGGCCCGAAGGTGGCGCACTTTGCCGCGCCTGTCCAGCACATCCACGGCTGATGCTTGACACATTTTGTAATTTCGTGCTACCAAGCACACACCTGTTCACTTCAACACCGGAGGCCCCATGCGCATCCCCCGTCTTGTGCTGCCCCTTGCGGCCCTTGTCCTCGTTCTCGCTTACAGCGCCCCGGCCCGGGCGCATTTCGGCATGATCATCCCCTCCGCGCCCACGGTGACGCAAAAAGGCGCTTCCGAGCTCACGCTGGACATCGCCTTCGCCCATCCGCGCGAGCGCCAGGGCATGGACATGGCAAAGCCCCGTGCCTTCACCGTCACCCGCGACGGCAAAACCGAGGACCTGCTGCCCGCGCTCAAGGAAGCGAAATTTCTCGACCACCAGGCCTGGCAGACGCGCTACAAGGTGCAACGCCCCGGCGTTTACCAGTTCGCCGTGGAGCCGGAGCCCTATTTTGAGCCAGCGGAAAATGCCCTTATCATCCACTACGCCAAGACCGTGGTGGCCGCCTTCGGCGCGGAGGACGGCTGGGCCGAACCGCTGGGCCTCAAGACCGAGATCGTGCCGCTGACGCGCCCCTTCGCCAACTATGCGGGCAATGTGTTCGCGGGCCGCGTGCTCCTGGACGGCAAGCCCGTGCCCGGCGCCGAGGTGGAAGTGGAATACTGGAACCGCGAGGGCAGGCACGAGGCGCCCAACGAATATTTTGTCACCCAGGTGGTGCGCGCGGACGAGAACGGCGTCTTTGTCTACGGCGTGCCCTGGGCCGGCTGGTGGGGCTTTGCGGCCCTTTCCGAGGGCGGCGAGCGGCCCGGCCCGGACGGCAAGCCCGTCAGCGTGGAGCTGGGCGCGGTGCTCTGGACGAATTTCGCCGCGCCCATCACGCACTAGCACAAATCCGGGGGCATCCATGCATATCGCAGAAGGCGTCCTTTCCCCCGCTGTGCTGGGGGCCGGGGCCGTGCTCGGCGCGGCGGGCGTGGCCTGGGGCCTGCGCCGCATGGACGCGGGCCGCATCATGGAAGTGGGCATCCTTTCCGCCGCCTTCTTCGTGGGCTCGCTCATCCATGTGCCCATCGGCGTCACCAGCGCGCACTTGCTGCTCACCGGGCTGCTCGGTGTGCTCATCGGCTGGGCGGCCTTTCCCGCCATTCTCGCGGCGCTGCTGCTCCAGGCCCTGCTCTTCCAGTACGGCGGCCTGACCACGCTCGGCGTCAACACCTTTACCATGGGGAGCTCCGCCGTGCTCGCCTGGTATGCGTGGCGCGGCATTCGCCGCCTCTGGCCGGGCCGCACCGGGGAAAAGTTCGCCGCCTTCTGCGGCGGGGCGCTCGGCGTGGCCCTTTCCGCCCTCTTGACGGCGTGTGCCCTCGCCTTTACCAATGAGGGCTTCGTCACGGCCGCCAAGCTGCTCCTGCTGGCGCATTTGCCCGTCATGGCGGCCGAGGGCTTCATCACCATGATCACCGTGGGCTTTATCGCCCGTGTGCGGCCGGAAATGCTCGCCGAGTCCATGCCCGCGAGCGCCCGCCAGGAGGACTGACATGCCCCGCTGCTTCCCCATTTTCTCGCGGCTGCTCCCCGTGGCGCTCCTCCTTGCCGCGCTGGCGCTGCCCGCGGACGTGCTGGCGCACCGGGTGAACATTTTCGCCTGGGTCGAAGGCGAGAACATCGTGGTGGAGTGCGGCTTCAACCGCGCCGCGCCCGTGCGCGGGGGCCTCGTCACCGTTTATGACGCCGGGGACGGCAAGGAACTGCTCCAGGGACGCACGGACGACAGGGGCGCCTTTGTGTTCGCCGTGCCCGAGGCCGTGCGCGTGGGGCATGGCCTGCGCATCGAAATCAATGCGGGCGAGGGCCATGTCAATGACTGGACCATGACCGCGCATGAAATCAACGAGGCCCGGGACCTGGGCCACGGTTTTCTTCAGGCCGCGCCCGAGGCCCCGGCCGCCAAGGCCCCGGCCAGCGCCACGACTTCGATAGTTCCCTCGCCGGAGGCCCAGGCCGCCCCAGCCCCGCTCACCGCCGCGGAAGTGCGGGCCATCGTGGGCGAATCCCTGAACGCGGGCCTTGCGCCCATCCGGCGGGAGCTCGCCGCGCTGTCCTCACCGGGGCCCTCGGTGCGCGATATCGTGGGCGGCCTCGGCTGGATCATGGGCCTCATCGGCATCGCCTGCTGGTTTATGGCGCGCCGCAAGCAGCAGAAGCCCTAGTCCGTGGCAGCGCCGCTCCGAAGCATCGACCCGCGCGCCCGCCTCGCCGCGGCGGCCCTGCTCTCCGTGTGCGTGGCCGTGGCGCAGACGCTGGCCGCCTGCCTTCTCGGCCTCGGGCTCGGCCTCGCCCTGCTCGCCGCGGCGCGGCCGGACCTGCGGGAGCTCGGCCGCCGGGCTTGCGCCGTCAATATCTTCCTGCTCTTCCTCTGGTGCGTGACGCCCTGGACCACGCCGGGCAACGCGGTGTGGAGCCTCGGCCCGCTCACCGTGACCGGGGCGGGCCTCTGGCTCAGCCTGCTCGTGAGCCTCAAGGCCAACGCCATCTGCGCCATCTTCACCGCGCTCACCGCGGGCATGGACATCGCGACCCTCGGCCACGCCCTGAGGCGGCTCGGCTGCCCGCAGGGCCTGACCTGGCTCCTCCTCTTCATGGGGCGCTATATCCACGTCATCCGCGGGGAATGGCACGCGCTGATGACGGCCGCGCGCCTGCGCTGCTTCGTGCCCAAAAGCAACGCGCACACCTGGCGCACCCTCGCCACACTGCTCGGGCTTCTGCTCGTGCGCAGCCACGACCGCGCCCGCCGCGTCCACGAGGCCATGCTGCTCCGCTGCTTCACGGGCAGCTTCCGCCCGCTGGACACTTTCGCCTGGCGCGGCAGGGACACGGCCTTCAGCGTGGTGCTGGCCTGCTGCTGCGCCCTCATCCTCTGTGCGGAACTCTACGGAGGCCCCCATGCCTGACGCCGCGCCCCTGCTCGACATCCGCGACCTCTCTTTCGCCTATGCCGCGGGCGGCGCCAGCCGCGCGGCGCTCCATGATGTGAGCCTCACGCTCAAAGCCGGACAGCGCCTCGGCCTCTATGGGCCCAACGGCAGCGGCAAGACCACGCTCTTCCGCTGCATCACCGGGCTTGAGACGCCGCAAAAGGGCGAAATCTTTCTCCACGGCGCGCCCGTCCGCACGGAAAAGGATTTTCGCGAGCTGCGCCGCGCCGTGGGTTATGTGCTCCAGAACGCCGACGACCAGCTTTTCTTCCCCACGGTGCTGGAAGACGTGGCCTTCGGCCCGCTCAATCTCGGCCTGGGAAACGCCGAAGCCCGCGCCCGCGCCGAAGAGACGCTCGGGAGCCTCGGCCTCGCGGACTACGCCGAGCGCCTCGCGCACCGCCTTTCCGGCGGCGAGAAAACGCTGGTGGCGCTCGCCACGGTGCTCGCCATGCGGCCCGAGGCCCTGCTCCTCGACGAGCCCACCACGGGCCTAGACGCGGACGCGCGCGAGCGCATCATCGGCGTGCTCAACGATCTCTCCACGGCGCGCATCGTCATTTCCCACGACTGGGATTTTCTCGAGCGCGTGGCCGATGAAATCTGGGGCATGGACAAGGGCGTCCTGCGCACGGGCGTGCCCCTGCACGCGCACACGCACCGCCACGCCCATCCTCTTGGCGAAGTGCCGCACGGGCATTAGGCGCCTGGCAGGGGGAGTGTCTCCTCCCTTGACGACAGGCGCGGCTTTAGCCACTATGGCGGCATGTCCGAGCTCGAAGCGGCTGCGGAACCCGGCCCGGCGGACGGTTCGCCCTTTCCCCCGGTGGAGCGGGCGGAAAGCGGCCAGAAACTCCTCCAATTTCTCCAGCGCAGGCTCAACCTGCCCCCTGCCCTGCTGCATCGCTGGGTGCGCACCGGGCAGGTGCGGCTCAATGGCCGCCGCGCCAAGCCCTTCGCCCGCGTGAGCGAGGGCGACCTCGTGCGCCTGCCCCCCTTCGCCGGGGCACTGGCGGCGCAGGCGGGCGCCCGGGTACCCGGAGCCCGCCAGTCCCCCTCCCCCGCCGCCNTGNCGCTNCCCCCGCTGGTGNCGCGGCTCGGCGACATCCTCGCCTTTCACAAGCCCGCGGGCCTCGCCAACCCATCCNGGNACNGGCCATGNNGACAGCCTGAGCAGCCGCCTTCGCGCNCANGCGGCCGGNGCGCCCTTCGTGCCCACGCCCGCGCATCGCCTGGACAGGGACACNTCNGGCATCCTNCTCGTGGCGGCCACGCACGAGNNCNTNCGNGANCTTCANCAGGCTTTNCGCGAGCGCNNNGTCACCAAGGAATATNTGGCCTGGGTGGAGGGGGCATGGCCCCATGCGGAGCCNCAGCTTCTGCGCAGCCAGTTGCGCAAGGAGGGCGCGCCGGGGGCCGAGCGCGTGCGCGCCTGGAAAGACGGCGAGGNGGCGCCCGCNGACAGCCGCGAGGCCCTCAGCATCGTGCGGCCGCTCCGCATTGNCCCGGACGCGAGCCTCGTGCAAATCCGGCTCCTCACCGGGCGNACNCACCAGATTCGNGTGCANCTGGCGGAGCTCGGNCATCCCGTGCTCGGCGACGCCAAGTATGGCAAGGGGCGGCGCGCGGACTGNCCGGCCCTGTGCCTGCACGCGCTCCGCGTCACGCTGCCCGANGGGCGCAGCGNGGAGTGCCTCCCGGACTGGAGCGGCCCCTATGCGCTGGACNCCCTGCCCGCCCCCATGCCCACGGANGCCGTGGAAGCGGCTCAAAACCCTATTTCCCGCAATCCCGCCGCCGGACNANCTTCCGGCGCGCCGCACTGAAACCGGCGCTTCGCGCCGCCTACNCGAGGCCAGCCGTGCCAGACGCATCTTCCGAAAAACTTCCCGTGGTGGTCCTTCTNGGGCGCCCCAATGTGGGCAANTCCACCCTGTTCAACCGGCTCATCAAGAGCAACCGCGCCATCACCCACGACATGCCGGGNGTGACCCGCGACCGCATGGAGGGCATNGTGCGCCGCAAGGGCCAGCCCNCCTTCGCCGTCATCGACACGGGCGGCATCACCCTTGACGCCCATGCGGGCGTGGCCGAGGGNCCCGAGGGCATCCGCGGCTTCGAGGCGCATATCCTCGCCCAGGCCGACGCGGCCCTTGCCACGGCCGCGGCCGTTGCCCTGGTGGTGGACGGNCGNGCNGGCCTTTTGCCGCTGGACGAGCACCTNGCCGCCCATGTNCGCCGCAAGGGCCTGCCNACGCTCTGCGTGGTCAACAAGGTGGACGGCGCGGAGCACGAGGACGAGCAGCTGGCGGAATTCCACGCCCTGGGCTTTCCGCTTCTTGCCGTCTCTGCCGAGCACGGCCACCACATGCGCGCCCTCGCCGAGGACCTNGGNGCGCTCGTCTCCCCCGAAGGGGAGGAACTGGCCGCGCCGCCCGAGGCCCCGGCCCTGCGCCTCGCCATGCTGGGGCGNCCCAACGCGGGCAAGTCCTCCCTTGTCAATGCGCTCGCCGGGGAGGAGCGGATGATCGTCTCNGANGTGGCGGGCACCACGCGCGACAGCGTGGANGTGCGCTTCACNCGNNNCGGCCGCGACTATGTGTTCGTGGATACGGCGGGCGTGCGNCGGCGCACCCGNATNGAGGACAGCGTGGANAAGTATTCGGTGAACGCGGCCATCAAGTCCACCACCAAGGCCGANGTGACCGTGCTCGTGCTGGACGTGGCCGAGGGCGTGAGCCAGCAGGACAAACGGCTCATCGACATGCTGGACACGCGGCGCACGCCNTTCCTCATCTGCCTCAACAAGTGCGACCTCGTGCCGCGCGGCCAGCTGGACGCCGCCAAAAAACGCGTGGACGAAATCCTCGCCTTCTGCCGCTATGTGCCCGTCCTCCCCGTTTCCGCGCTCACCGGGAAGGGGCTGGACGCCATCCTGCCCATGGCCGAGGACATCAAGCGCGAGTGCGCCATGCGCGTGCCCACGGGCCAGCTCAACCGCGCCATGGAGGCGGCCCTCACGCGGCACCAGCCCCCGGTGGTNCGCCGCTCGCGGGCCAAGTTCTTCTATATGACGCAGGCCGAGTCNGAGCCNCCCACCTTTGTGTTTTTCGTGAACGACGCGGACCGCGTNCCCGAGAGCTATGTGCGCTATCTCGAGCGCACCCTGCGCGAGATGTTCGGCATAAAGCACGCGCCCATGCGCATCCACCTGCGCTCGAGCCACAAGAAAAAGGGCGAATGAGAGCCCGAGGGCCGGGCGCCCGCCGCGCCCGGAGATTGACAGGCTTGCCGCAATGCGGCACAACATGACACTTGCCCACGCGAGACGGATGCGTGCTTACGCCGGGNCCNCGCCCTTCGGGACGGGGACCTTGCGGCGGCTCTTGGCGCCTCGCGTTTTTGCAGCCCCAGTTTTTAAGGAGACCCTCTCATGAAAAAAGGCATGGCTCTTTTCGCAATGGCCTGCATCCTCGCCTGTGGCGCGTCCGTGAACGCGGCCGACAGCATCAGGATCGGCGTGCAGGGCGCCCACTCCGGAGACCTCGCCTCCTACGGCGTGCCCAGCCTGAACGCCGTCAAGCTCGTGACCGAGCAGGCCAACGCCAAGGGCGGCGTGCTCGGCAAGCAGGTGGAGGTCGTCGCCCAGGACGACCAGTGCAAGCCCGAAATGGCCACCAGCGCCGCCACCAAGCTCATCTCCGACCAGGTGGGCGTGGTCGTGGGCCCCATCTGCTCCGGCCCCACCACGGCCTCGCTGCCGCTCTTCCAGGAGGCGGGCCTCATCGCCGTGTCGCCCACGGCCACCACGCCGGGCCTCACCGAGACGGGCAAAAACCCGCTCTTCTTCCGCACCGTGGCCAATGACAACGCCCAGGCCAAGCTCACGAGCGACTTCATGCTCAACAAGCTGAAGGCTAAGAAAATCGCCTACTTGCATGATAACGGCGACTACGGCAAGGGCTTTGCGGACAATAACCGCGCCCTCATGGAAAAGGGCGGCGCCGAGACCGTGCTCTTCGAGGCCGTGACGCCGGACGCCGTGGACTTTTCCGCCGTGGTGCGCAAGCTGCGTCGCGCCAAGCCCGACATCGTGGTCTTTGGCGGCTACCAGCCCGTGGCCTCCAAGCTCGTGCAGCAGATGCGCCGCGACCGCCTCGACACGCCCTTCATCGGCCCGGACGGCGTGAAGGACGAGACCTTCCTCAAGATGACCGGCAAGGACAGCGAGGGCGTTTACGCCTCCTATCCCAAGGACACGAGCTCGCTCGAGGCGTACAAGCACGCCCGCGACGCCCATGTGAAGGCCTATGGGAGCGAGCCGGGCTTCGGCTACTACAACGCCTACGCCGCCGCCCAGTGCCTGCTTGACGCCATCGAAAAGACCGGCGGCACGGACACGGCCAAGCTCAAGGAAGCCCTGCGCACCAACGCCGTGGACACGCCGCTCGGCAAGATTCGCTTCAATGACAAGGGCGACGCCGCGGGCATGGCGCTTTCCATCTATCAGGTGAAGGACGGCAAGTTCGTGGAACTGGACCACAGCGTGGTCCTCGAATAACAGGGCATACCGGGAACGGGCAGGGGCGGCTCCGCGAGGGGACGCCCCGTGCCCCGCAGCTCTTGCGCGACCTTCCTTCCGGCAAGGTTGGATGTTACGTCGGGGTTGAGAAAGATTCCTTAATTCCGTCTGGAGCGAAGCGAAAGACGGGTGCTGGTGCCGGAAGAATCCTAAAAAATAAGATTTTTCGGCGC
>JAAUYX010000056.1 GCA_014804905.1 Desulfovibrio sp.
GGGCCTCACCATGGGCACGGCTCTGGCGGGCATTGCCGAGGCCAGCGCCGGGGAAGCGGCCTTTCTCGCCAGCAAGACCGGCAAGGTGAGCCCGCATTTCGTGCCCATGATCATCGGCAACATGGCGGCCGCGCACATGGCCATCCACTACGGTGTCCACGGGCCGGGCATGACGCTGGAAACAGCCTGCTCCGCGGGCGGCGACGCCGTGATGACCGCGGCCATGCTGCTACGCGCGGGCGAGGCGGACGCCATGATCGTGCTCGGCGGCGAAAATATCCTCTGCCCCAGCGTGGTCTCCAGCCTCGCCCAGGCCAAGGCGCTCTCGCGGCGCAATGACGAGCCGAAAGCGGCCTCGCGGCCCTTTGACCGCGACCGCGACGGCTTTGTCATCGGCGAGGGCGGCGGCGCGCTCGTGCTGGAGACGCTGGCCCACGCGCGGGCTCGGGGCGCGCACATCCTGGCGGAACTGGCGGGCTGGGGCAACAGCCTTGACGCCCACCATATCACCGCCCCGGACCCCACCGGGGAAGGCGCGGCCGCCTGTATGCGCGCGGCTTTGCGCCGGGCCGGTCTTGCGCCTTCCGACATCGGCTATGTCAATGCCCACGGCACCTCCACGGGCCTTGGCGACATCGCCGAGACGGTGGCCCTCAAGAAGGTTTTCGGCGGCGTGGACACGGCCCCGCCCGTGAGCTCCACCAAGGGTGCCACGGGCCATCTCATGGGCGCGGGCGGCATCACCGAAATCATCGCCTGCATCATGGCCCTGCGCGAAGGCATCCTGCCGCCGACCCTCAACCTGGACACGCCGGACCCGCAGTGCGACCTCGACTATGTGCCGCGCACGGCGCGCGAGGCGCACGTGGACGCGGCCATGTCCAATTCCCTGGGTTTCGGCGGCCAGAACTCCAGCATCATCGTCACCAGCCCCGCCAAGGAGCTCCGCCCATGACGCACACCTATGACGTGGATCAGTTCCGGGACAACTTTGAGCACGAATTCACCTGGCTCAACGGTTTCCTGCGCAATGTTGGCCGTTTTGGTAACCGCCCGGCCCTGTATGCTCCCGATCGTGACAAGCGCTGGACCTACCGGGAGCTCAACGCCGACGCCAACAGGCTGGCGCATGCCCTTCAGGCGGACGGCGTGGGCGCAAACAGCGTCATCATGTACATGCTGTTCAACAGCCCGGAATTTGTCTTTGCCTATCTTGCGGGGCACAAGCTCGGGGCCATCGGCTGCCCGGTCAACTATCGGCTTTCAGCCGGGGAGCTGGCCCTGCTCATCGAGGACAGCGAACCCGCGGTGTTCATCTATGACGCGGCCTTTGCCGCGGTGGTGCAGCANGCCCTTTCCCTGGCTTCCTTCAAGCCCCCGCGCCTCGTGGTGGTGGGAGGCGAGGGGAACGCGCCCGCCGGGGAGCGCAGCTATGCCGACTATGTGGCCCAAAGCNCGGCGGACGACCCCGTGCCGGACCACCGCAAGCACATCTACGACGAGACCACGCGCCTCTACACCTCGGGCACCACGAACCGCGCCAAGGCCGTGCCCATCAATGACATCAATGAAGTGCTGTCCGCCCATGACGTGCTCATGCACTTTCCGCTCAACGCCACGGACCGCACCATGAACATGACGCCCTGGTTCCACCGGGGCGGCCTCCACTCCGGCGGGCCCACGCCCACGCTCTATGCGGGCGGCGAGGTGATCATCCTGCGCGAGTTCAACCCGCGCCGCTGCCTGGACNTGGCCGAAAAGGAGCGNGTCACCTTCCTCATCGGCGTGCCCTCCATCNTCGCGCTTTTGGCGCGCGCGCAGNAGCGCGCCCCGGTGGACCTGTCCTCGCTGCGCGGCATCGTGACCATGGGCAGCCCCTTCGAGAAAGCCGCCTGCGAGCGCTACATGGAGCTCTTCACGCCCAATATCTTCAANGGNTACGGCACCACCGAAACCTTCTGGAACACCTTCCTGCGNCCNNATGACCTGCCGGAAAAGGCGGGCAGCGCGGGCATGTCCTGCACGGATGACGACGTGCGCCTCGTGCGCGTGATGCCCGACGGCAGCCATGCGGAACCCGATGACATGGTCGCGAAGGATAATACGGAAATCGGCGAGATCATCATCCGCGCCCCGGCCAAGTCCACGGGGAGCTATGTGAACAACGAGGAGATGACGCGCAAGAAGTTCTACAAGGGCTTCCATTATACCGGGGACATCGGCACCTGGGACGAGAATGAATTCGTGACCGTGGTCAGCCGCAAGGACGACATGATCATCTGCGCGGGCGAGAATATCTATCCCACGCAAATCGAGGCCGCGCTCAACGAGCATCCCAAGGTGGCCGAGAGCGCCGTCGTGGGCCGGCCGGACCGCCTGCACGGCCAGTGCGTGGCCGCCTATGTGGTGCCCGGCGACGAGAGCCTCACCGTGGAGGANCTGCGCGCCCATTGCGCGNCCCATCCCATGTTGCCGCCCTTCAAGCGGCCCCGTTTCTACACNCTGGTGAAGGAATTGCCGCACACGGCCACGGGCAAGCTCCTCCACTACAAGGTGCGCGAGCAGGCGGAACGCGACGCAANCGATTGAAAACGCTGGCTTTATGAAAAATAATGCCCGGCGCGGACGATTTCTGAAATTTTTTCGGCAAAAGCTCTCAACTTTTTCTGGAAGGCGCCGATAGGACAGCATACGCAAGGCGCGGGCCGCCCCTGCCAGCCACAGGGGCACCCCGGCGGAACCTGAGAGGTTCCACCCGCCCCGGGGTCCCGCGCCGCTCGATGCCAAGACGGCATCCGGCCCGCTTCCCGTTGTCGCCGCCCCGGCCTGCGCTTCTGCCGTTCCCAACGGCCGCGCACCGGGGCGGCATGGTCTTTAAAATCTGTTCGCTTTCGCGCTGCCCACACCGGAACCACCCCATGACCCAGCCCGCACGAGACGCCCCACGGCCCAAGAAAAGCCTTGGCCAGCACTTCCTCCGCAATGAGGGCGTCTGTCGTCGCATCGCGCAGCTCGTGGAGCCTGGCCCCGAAGACCGACTGCTCGAGATTGGCCCCGGTCCCGGAGCCCTCACGCGCGCGCTGGAGGCGCAGCCGCACAAAAGCCTGCTCCTGCTGGAGAAAGACCGCCACTGGGCGGCCGAGCGGCAAAGGCTGGCGGCCCCGCATACGCAGGCCGTGCTCATGGACGCGCTGCGCTTTGACTGGCGTCGGCTCAGCCCCCGTGCGGGCTGGAAGGTGGTGGGCAACCTCCCCTATAACGTGGCCTCGCCCCTCATCTGGGACATCGTTTCGCAAAGCGGGGCCGAGCGGTGCGTTTTTATGGTCCAGAAGGAAGTGGGCCTGCGCCTCGCCGCGGCCCCCGGCTCGCGCCAGTATGGCGCGCTCTCCGTGTGGGTGCAGGCCCATTCCCGGCCGCGCCTGGAATTTTCCCTCGGGCCGGGGGCCTTTTCGCCGCCGCCGAAAGTGGATTCCGCCGTATTGACCATCATGCCCGTGGCCCCGGCGGCGCAGCCACGGCATCCTGCCATGCTCGAGCGCCTCTTGCGCATCTGCTTTCAGCAGCGCCGCAAACAGCTTGGCGGCATCTTTGCCCGCGCCGGGCTCGGGTGGCTGGCGGCCCGGCTCCCCGAGCTGGGGCTTTCACCGCAACTTAGGCCCGAAGCCCTCCCTGCGGAAGCCTTCCTGCGCCTTTCAGAACTTATGGCCGCCGCTTCCCCGCCCGATTAAACGCAAAAGGCCGCCCGGCGCAAAGTCCGGGTGGCCTTTTGTTGTGCGCTTGTAGCTCCGGCGCCGGGATTATTCCCCTTCGCCTTCCTTGAGCAGCTTTTCCAGAAAGTCGATGGCGTCCTTCTGCAGCGCGAGGAGATAGTCCTCACCCTTGAAGCTCTCCGTATAGACCTTGCAGATGGCCTCCGTGCCCGAGGGCCGCACGGCGAACCAGCCGTCCGCGCTGCTCACCTTGACGCCGCCGATGGGCGCGTCATTGCCGGGGGCGCGCGTGATGACGCTCGTCACCGGGGAACCGCCCAGGGTCTTGAGCTTCACCTGCTCCGGGGTCAGCGCCTTGAGCAGGGCGCGCGTCCTGTCGTCGGCCGGGGCGTCGAGGCGCTGATAGATGGGGTCGCCCACAATCTTCGTCAGGTCCTGGTAAATCTCGCTCGGCGACTTGCCTTCCTTGGCCATGACTTCCGCGGCCAGAAGGCACATGAGCGGACCGTCCTTGTCCGTGCTCCACGGCGCGCCGTCAAAGCAGAGGAAGGACGCGCCCGCGCTCTCCTCGCAGCCCATTCCGCAGCGGCCGCTGAAGAGATAGGGCACGAACCACTTGAAGCCCACGGGCACTTCCACCACCGGGCGGTCCAGATGCTTGCCCACGCGGTCCAGCGTGGCGCTGGTAACCACCGTCTTGCCGATGCCGCGGTCCGCGGGCCACGCGGTGCGCGTGCGGAAGAGGTGCCACGCGGCCACGGTGAGCGAGTGGTTGGGGTTCATCAGTTCCTGCCGGGTAACGATGCCGTGCCTATCCGAATCCGGGTCGCAGGCGAAGGCCAGGTCGAAGTTGCCGCGCATTTCGAGCAGCCGGCTCATGGCATAGGGCGACGAGCAGTCCATGCGGATTTGGCCGTCCTTGTCCAGCGGCACGAAACGGAAGGTGGGGTCCACCTCCTTGTTGACCACGGTGAGGTCGATGCCGTAGGTCTCCGCAATGGGCTCCCAGAGGGGCAGACTGGCGCCGCCCAGAGGGTCCACGCCGAGCTTGAGGCCCGAGGCCGCAATGGCCTTCATGTCGAGCACCTTGGGCAGGTCCTCCACATAGGCGCGGGTGTAGTCGAATTCCTCCACCAGGGGCGACTTGCGGGCCTCGCGCAGGTGGACGAGCTTCACCGTGCGGTTGCCGTCCTCAAGGTACTCGTTGGCGCGTTTTTCGATCCAGCTGGTGACGTCGGTCTCCGCCGGGCCGCCGTGGGGCGGATTATACTTGAAGCCGCCGTCGCGCGGGGGATTGTGCGAGGGCGTGATGATGATGCCGTCGGCAAGGCCGCGCTCGCGCCCGGCATTCCAGCGCAAAATGGCGTGCGACACCGCGGGCGTGGCCGTGTAGGCCCCGTCCTTGGAAATGCGCACATTGACGCCGTTGGCAACCAGCACCTCGAGGGCCGAACGGAAGGCCGCCTCGGAAAGCGCGTGCGTGTCCCCGCCGAGGAAGAGCGGCCCGTCGATGCCCTTGGCCGCGCGGTAATCGCACACGGCCTGGGTGATGGCGTAGATGTGCTCCTCGTTGAAAGTATGCAGCAGCGAGGAGCCGCGATGCCCCGAAGTCCCGAAGGAGACGCGCTGCCCAGGGATTTTGGGATTGGGAAATTCGGTATAGTAGGCGCTCATCAGCGCGGGGATGCGCTCGAGTTTTTCGGGCGCGGGCAGATGACCGGCATCACAATGAACAACGGGCATGGTCCACCTCCTGAATAGGCTCTGAAGACGCTCACGAATTTTACGCCGGAAAGCCCCAAGCCGCAAGAGGCTGCGCCCATGCCATAAAAAACGCGGGGGCGCCCCTGTGGACGCCCCCACACTGCTGTTGAAGCTATGGCGAAACGTTACTTCCCGAGCGGGACCGCGCGGAAATAGGTGTCGCCCCGGCGCTGAATCTGGAGCATGACCGCGCCGCGCTTGACGCCCACTTCCTTGACGATTTTCGAGAGTTCGGCCGCCGTGTTCACCGGCACCTGGTTCGCCTTGAGGATAATGTCGCCGGGCTGGAGGTCGGCCTCGGCCGCCGCCTTGTCCGGGTCCACGCTGACGATGAGCAGGCCCTCGTCCTTGTCGATCTTGAGCTCCTTGCGCTCCTCCTTCTTGAGCGGGCGCACGGAGAGGCCGAGCAGGCTCTCGTCCTGCTGTTTCTGGCTGCCGCCATCTTTACCCAGAGACTGCGGGCTCTTGCGTTCGCCAAGGGTGACCGTGATCTCCTGGGTCTTGCCGTCGCGCCACACGGTGAGCACCGCGGTGCTCCCCGGCGCCTTGTCGGCGATGGCGCGGAGGAGCGCCGCGGAATCGTCGATGTTCTTCTGGTCCACGGCGATGATGACGTCGCCGTCCTGAACGCCGGCCTTGGCCGCAGGCTCATTTTCCATGACGCTGCCGACGAGCGCGCCCGTGGGCTCCTTGAGGCCCAGGGCCTTGGCGGAGTTTTCGTCCACATCCTGGATGGTCACGCCAATCCAGCCGCGGCTGATTTTCTTGCCGTTCTTGATCTGGTCGATGATCTTGGCGGCCATGTTGCTCGGGATGGCGAAGCCGATGCCCTGGCCGCTGGCGATGATGGCCGTGTTGATGCCGACCACCTGACCGTCCATGTTGAGCAGCGGGCCGCCGCTGTTGCCGGGATTGATGGAGGCGTCCGTCTGGAGGAAGTTGTCAAAGGGCCCGGAGCGGATGTTGCGCCCCTTGGCCGAGAGGATGCCCGCCGTCACCGTATGGTCCAGCCCGAAGGGATTGCCGATGGCGAGCAGCCACTCGCCCACCTTGAGGTCGTCGGAATTGCCGAACACCAGATAGGGCAGCGGTTTCTTGGACTCCACCTTGAGGAGGGCCAGGTCCGTCTCCTCGTCGGAGCCGATGAGGGTGGCCTTGAAGTGCTGGCCCTTGCCGTTGCGCTCGTCAAGGGTGACGTGGATGACGTCCGCCTCGGCGACCACATGGTTGTTGGTCACGATATAGCCGTCCTCGGAAACGAGGAAGCCCGAGCCGAGCGACTTCTGCTTGCGCTGGGGGCGCTTGCCGCCGGGGGCCTTGCGGCCTTTCTGCTCGCCGAACTGCTCGAAGAACTTTTCAAATCCTGGCGGCATGTTGCGGAACATTTCGCCAAAAAAGTCCTCTGCGCCGCCGGCGGAGGCCTTGCGTTCGGTGCCAATGTTCACCACAGCCGGGCCGCACTTGGCCGCAAGCTCGCTGAAATCGGGGAGATTCGCCGCCAGACCCGTCGAGGCCGTGCCCAGAAAGGCCACGGCCAAGAGGGCCACAAGGCATTTTTTCATGCTCATGAACGCTCCTTGGAAGATTTTTGCATGGCCTTTTGCAAGGCTTGTGCCATGATGCCCGTAACAGGCGCGCCCGTCACGGCATGTTGCTTCCAGGAGCCCGCGCCCTGCCCCCGCTGGCCGCCCGAGCCCTGCTCCGGCGCGGCTTCCGCGCCTTCATAGGTGAGGCTGATGCGGCGCGCGCCCGTGTCAATGTTTTGGATGATCAGGCTCACGCTGTCACCCTTGGCAAGGCGGCCCAGCTCGGGCTTCTTGCTGCTCTTGATGACGCCCGCGGGCAAAAGGCCCGTGATGCCGGGCGCGAGATTGACAAAGACGCCGAACTTGCCGTTGCTCTCCACGGTGCCCTCCACCGTGGCGCCCACGGGGAAGCGCTGCTCCGCATCCTGCCAGGGGTCGCCCTCGGCGTCGCGCAGGCTCAAGGCGATGCGCCGCGTCTCCGGGTTCACTTCCTTGATCTTGACGGAGACCTCGTCGCCCACGGAAAGCACGTCCTCGGGCTTATTCACGCGCTTGGCCCAGGACATTTCGGAAATATGGACGAGGCCCTCCACGCCCGGAAGCACCTCCACAAAGGCGCCGAAGGGCGCGAGACGGCGCACCTTGCCCTGCACGATGCTGCCCGCGGCGAGGCGGGCGGGCACGTCCTGCCAGGGGTCGCCCTCGGCCTGCTTGCGCGAAAGCGAGATGCGCGTCTGCCCTTTTTCGTTGGTCACGATGTCGAGCACCTTGACGCGAACCGGATCGCCCACGGAGACGGCTTCGTCGGCCGAGCCCACGCGCGACCACGAAAGTTCGGAGAGGTGGATCATGCCCTCCACCGCCGGGGCGAGCTCCACAAAGGCCCCGAAGGGCGCGAGCCTCGTGACGCGGCCTTCCACCATGTCGCCGGGCTTGAGCGTCTCCAGCAGCTTGTCGAGGTTCTCGCGCCGCTCTCGGTCCAGAAGCGCGCGCCGCGAGACCACGATATTGCGGCCGCGGTTTTCCACGCGCGTCACCAAAAACTGCATGGTGCGGCCCACGGGGCCCTCGGCGTCGCCGCCCGTGGCCTCCATCTGGCTGCCAGGGCAAAAGGCCGTCTTGCCCAGCACCTCGACGAGATAGCCGCCCTTGCAGGTGCCGCTGACGCGCCCCTCCACCGGGACCCCGGCATCCCGCGCCTCTTCCAGGGCCGCCACGCCGCTGCCGCTCATGGAACGGGAAAGGACGATGCCCTGCGGGCTCGCCGACACCACCCAGGCCTCCACGGTGTCGCCCTGGCCCGCGATTTCCTTGCCGTCGGCATCCAGCAGGTCCTTGCGGTCCATGATGCCGTCTTCCTTGAGGCCCACATCCACAAAAACACTTTCGCCCGTGATGGCGATGATGGTGCCCTTCACCTTCTGGCCGGGCTGCACCTGGCCGGACGAGGCCTCATCATGGGCCGCCAGCATGGCGGCAAAATCTTCGGAGCCCTCTTCGGGGGCCGCGGCGCGCTGTTCCTCTGTGGTCATACGGTCTGCTCCTTGAAACTCGCAGTGGCGAGTGAAGTTGCCGATTCTACCGCAGCTCCCGCTGAAAAACAATGGAAGCCCGTGGGCTCCCCCCGTTTTTCGCGAGCGGCGCCCACGAGACGCGGCGGGAAAAATCCTGTAGGCTCGCGCTGACGCGCCCGCGCAAGCCTTTCGGGTCAACGCGGCAAAGGAGGCAGCCATGCTCTATGTGACGACCATCCCCTCCCCGCTGGGGGAGCTCACCCTTGCGGGCACCGATACGGCCCTGCTGGGCCTGTGGCTGGAGCGGGATACCTTCCTTGCGGCCACAGGCGCCCGCGCCTTGGAGGAACGGCCCGACGCCGCGCCGCTCGCGCAGGGCCGGGAATGGCTCGCCGCCTATTTTGCGGGCAGCCGCCCCGCCGTCCGCGAATTGCCGCTTGCGCCCGAGGGCACGCCCTTCCGCAAGCTCATCTGGCGGCTGCTCCGCGACATCCCCTATGGCGAATGCGTGAGCTATGGCGAGCTTGCCCGCGAAGCGGCCCGCGCCTTGGGGAAGGAGCGCATGTCGAGCCGGGCCGTGGGCGGAGCCGTGGGCAGGAACCCCCTTTCCATCATCATCCCCTGCCACCGGGTAGTGGGGGCAGATGGCAACCTCACGGGCTATGGCGGCGGCATTCACCGGAAGATACGCCTGCTCGAGCTGGAAGGCGTGGACATGCGCCGCTTCACCCTGCCCCGCCGCGGCAAGTATGCGGTGCGGTGAGCGGCGATTTGTGCTGCGCTTTTTGCGTTTGTGCGCGTATGTGCTGCGCAGGAAATGCCGAAATTATCCGTCAAAAACAGCCTTGCTTCAGCCGTTGCGACGCAGGAAGCTACGGATGAAGACAGCAGCAAGTTACCACAAAGGTCAATCAACGGTGCCGCTGTCGCTATCCGTA
>JAAUYX010000057.1 GCA_014804905.1 Desulfovibrio sp.
CGCCGCCGGCCGCTGCCGCGGACGGCCAGCCTCGCACTCCGGCACCGCCCCGCGCGCAGGCTCCCGCCCCGGCACCGGCTGCCGCGATGCCCGCGCAAGCCGTGACCGCTCCCGCCGCGGCCCCACGCGCTTCTCCCGGAACCTCTCCCGGAACCTCTCGTGGATAAGCGCCTCTTCAGCCATCTCAACTGGGGCCTGCTCGCCTGCATGTTCGCGCTCTACTTCGTGGGCGTGGGCAATCTCTATTCCGCCAGCGGCACCCGCCTCGAGGCGGGCCTCGCCTTTTCCGACTTCTACCAGCGCCAGCTCATCTGGGGCCTCATCGGCCTGCTCGGCATGATTGCGGCCATGAGCTTCGATTATCGCCGCTTGCGCAACATGGCCTGGCCCTTCTTTTTGCTCACCGTGGTGCTGCTCCTGCTCGTGCCCATTGCGGGCAAGACGGTCTACGGCGCCAAGCGCTGGATCTCCCTCGGCTTCATGAGCATCCAGCCCTCGGAGCTCGCCAAGCTCGCCGTGCTCGTGCTCGGCGCGCGCCTGCTCGCGCGCGACAGCCGCCCCCTGGGCTGGATGGCCTTCTGCTCGGTGCTCGCGGTGGGCCTGGTGCCCGCCGGGCTCATCCTCATCCAGCCCGACCTCGGCACCACCATGCTCATCCTGCTCATTCTGGGCGGCATGATTCTCTTCCACGGGGTGCGCGGCTACATCATCAAGACGGGCCTCGTGGCCGTGCCGCTGGCCGCGGCCTTCATGTGGTTCGTGGGGATGCACGATTACCAGCGCCAGCGCATCCTGACCTTTCTCAATCCCGGCAATGACCCGCGCGGCTCGGGCTATCACATCCTTCAGTCGCGCATCGCCATCGGCTCCGGCGAAATCTGGGGCAAGGGCTTCGGCGAGGGCACGCAGAGCCAGCTGCGCTTTTTGCCGGAGCGCCATTCGGACTTCGCCGTGGCCGTCTTCGGCGAGGAGTGGGGCTTCGTGGGCTGCGTGGCGCTCGTCACGCTGTTCTGCCTCTTCCTCCTGTCCATCTTTTCCACGGCCGTGCAGGCCAAGGACAGGTTCGGCAGCATGCTCGTGGTGGGCGTGTTCTTTTATTTTTTCTGGCAGATTTTCATCAACATGGGCATGGTCATCGGGCTCATGCCCGTGGTGGGCATCCCGCTGCCCTTCATCAGCTATGGCGGGAGCGCCACGCTGGTGAACTTTACCTTGCTCGGGATTGTGCTTAATGTGTCCATGCGGCGCTTCATGTTCAAGGGCTAGCGCCGCACATGCGCCTGGGAGGAAACATGGGCAAGGACGAGATCGCCTATCTTGGCTCGGATACCGTCTATGAGGGCAAGCTCAGCTTCAAGGGCACCGTGCGCATCGAGGGCCGCTTCACCGGCGACATCGTGAGCGACGGAACCCTTAATGTGGGCAAGGACGCGCAGGTCAAGGGCGTGCTCAACGTGGGCGAACTTCTGCTTTCCGGGCACTTCAACGGCGAGGTGGTGGCCAAGCGCCGCGTGGTGGTCTACGCCTCCGGCGTGCTGGAAGGCAATCTCCAAACGCCGAGCCTGCTCACCGAGGAGGGCGGCGTCATCGAGGGGCAGATCACCATGCGCAATCCCGGCAAGGCCGCGCCCAAGGCCGCGGCCGCGCAAGAATAGCCCGCACCGGGCCGTTCCGCCCGCGCCCCCGAAACTTCAGCCCCCGCGCTGTGCCGCGTCGGGGGCTTTTTTGCCGCTCACCAGCGGACATCCTTGGAAAGCGCTATCCCCGCGTCCTCATCCTGGGTGACGCTCTCATAGAGCAGATTTGATATTTTCTGGTATTTTTCATTGAGGAAGAGCGCGTCCTTGAGCCTCTTCCGGAATTCCGGCCCCTGTTCCCGCACGCGCTCGTCAAAGAGCGTGGCCGCCCAGGCATAGAGCTCCGCATCCGCGCTGTTGTATTCCCGCGCGATTTCCTCCTCTTCCGCAGTGAGCTTGGGCGTGGCCGCCCCGTATTTCAGGGCGTTGCGCTTCTGGTGGAGGATGTTCGCAAGCCCGGCCTGCGGGGCGAGCAGGAGCAGACTTTCCATGAAACGCTCCTGGAGGCCGAAGGCCATGAAACTGTTTTTGAGGTTGTCTTTCGCCTTCTCCAAGGCTTCGGACAGGTCCGTGGTTTCGAGGGCCTCGCCCGAGATGCAGCGGGTCATGAAGTTCTTGCCGCGCCACTTGAGCGGCTGCTCCGTGCTCGTGATATATTGGGAAAAGGAAATGTTGTTGTCGTTCAGATAGCTGTAGAGGTGCTGCTGCTTCCAGGTCTTGAGGAAGATATATTCCGAATAGAGCCTTTTGACGGGCTCGCGCAAAAAGGTGAAGGCCCGCACATCCTTGCCGTAAAACTGCGTGGGATTGGTGCTCGTGAGGAGAAGATGCCCGGTGATATAGCGCAGGGGCAGGAAGTCCTTTTCCTCGATGACGGCGTACTTTTTAAAGTCCTCCCGCGAATAAATCCGGAGGATGCTCTCCGCCGGGTAGTTGCTGGCGAAGATTTCGTCAATGGTTGTGCCGCCCGTGCGCGGAAAATGCAGGAAAAAAAGGGGTGGAGCTGCCATGATTCCCCCTGAGCTGAAGGAGGTGGTGGGAAAGGGCGCCGGGAAGCGGTCTTTGCGGGCGCCGCGGCTCAGGCGTAGACGCGGGGATTGAGCCCGCCCATGAGGCACAGGACCTCGTAGGGAATGGTGTCCAGCAGCTGCGCCAGCTCCTGCGCGTCCACCGGGCGCTGGCCCGGCTCGGCCGGGCCGCCCAGCACCCAGGCGAGGTCGCCGGCGGCCACGTCCGGGAGTTCGCTCACGTCGAGCATCAACATGCTCATGCACACCCGGCCCACCTGCGGCGCGCGCCGCCCGCGCACGAGCAGGGAGACGCGGCCCGAAAGCGCCCGCGCATAGCCCGTGGCGTAGCCCGCCGCCACCACGGCCACGCGCATGTCCTTGGGGGCCGTGAAGATGCGCCCGTAGGAAAGGCTTTCGCCCGCGCGCAGCGGATGCACGGCGAGGATGGGCGCGGCCACGCTCATGGCCCATTCGAGCCCGTGGCCCAGGGGCTCGCGCTCGGTGCCCGTAAAGGGATTGCCGCCATAGAGCGCGAGACCGGGGCGGCAGATGCCGCTTTGCGCCCTGGCCGGCCCCAGGGTTGCCGCCGAATTGCCGAGCGAGGGCAGGATGCCGGGGAAAATGTCCCGCAGGGCTTCGAGAAAGCGTGCGAAACGCCCGGCCTGCATGTCGGTGTAGGCGTCCTCGTCGGGCATGTCCACGCTGGAAAGATGCGAGAGCGCGAAGCGCGGCGCCAGCACAGGATGGGCGCGCAGGCGTGCCACCAGTTCCGGGGCCTCGTCGGGCGTGAAGCCGAGGCGTCCCATGCCGGAATCGCACTTGAGGGCCACGGGGAGGACGCCCGCGCCGCAGGCCCGTGCCGCGGCCGCCGCGGCGGCGATGTCGTCAAAGCCGGCGATGAGCGGCGTGAGGCCGCTGGCCACGGCCACGCGCCAGTCCTCCGGCGTGAGGCAGCCCATGAGCGGGACAATCTCCTGCCCGAAGCCGGCGCGGCGCAGGGCCAGACCCTCGCTGGCGGTGCCCACGGCGAAGCGCAGGGCCCCGGCATCGGCGAGCGCGGCCGCCACGGGCAAGAGGCCGTGGCCGTAAGCGTCCGACTTGATGACGGGCATGAGCTCTTCGGCCGGCCCCAGGCGGCGGAAATTGCGGCGCAGGGCCGCGAGGTCGATGCGGCAGAAGGCAGGCGTGAACGTGCAGGGCATGGAGGCTCCGGCTGCTGTGGCCCCGGAAGGGCATGGCATGGTTGTACAGGAGAGAGGCCGAAGCATCAAGGGGCGGCGCGGACTAGGGGCAGAGCGTGGGATCTTCGTCGGGGCTTTTTATGCAGCGTGGGTGAGCGATATTCCTTAAATCCGTCTGGAGCGAAGCGGAAGACGGGGGCTTGTGCCGGAAGAATCCTAAAAAATAAGATTTTTTGGTGCTGGCAAGGAAGATAAAAATTTTCGCAGGGAGTGTACTTAAGTACTCGACCAAGAAAATTTTTCTCTGACGCAGCCAGCGCCAAAAAGGCTGTTTTTGACGGATAATTTCGGCATTACAGACCAGCACCCCAAATCAACACGCAGCCTTCCCTCACCGCCTGACGCCTGTACCCCGCGCCCTCAGCCCCTGGCGGCCGCGAGGGTCAGGTTCGCGATTTCGGCGGCGAGCTCGGGGGCCATGTCCCCCCAAAGGGGCAGGCAGAGCACCCGCTCGGCCATGTCCTCGGAGACCGGGCAGGGAGGGCACTGCACATAGGGAAGCCGCGTGAGGCTCGGATAGAAGTAGCGGCGGGGGTGGATGTCCTCGGCCTCCAGCGCGGCGGTCACGCGGGCGCGGGTGTGGCCGTTCGGGAAGATGACCGGATAATAGGCGTGGTTCCACTCAAGCCCCGGCGCGAGGCGCGGGCGCCGCAGCCCTTCCCGGCCTGGCGCGCCGTCCGGGCCGATGCCGAAGGCCGCGTCATAAATGTCGGTGATGCGCGTGCGCCGGGCGATATTCGCCGCCAGCTCCGGCAAGAGGCAGAGCCCCATGGCCGCGTGCAGCTCGGAGAGCTTGGCGTTGATGCCCAGAGAATAATGGCTGTCGCCCTTGTGGCCGAAAGCCCGCAAAAGCTCGAGCCGCCCCCTGGCCGCCGGGTCGCGCGCGACCACGCAGCCGCCTTCCACGGTGTGGAAGAGCTTGGTCGCGTGGAAGCTCGCCGTGGCGGCGTCGCCGAAGGCGAAAAGGCTTTTGCCGTCAAGGCGGCTGCCGAAGGCGTGGGCCGCGTCATAGAGCACGGGGATGCCGCGCTCTGCCGCGAGGCCGTCCAGCGCCGCCACGTCGCAGGCATTGCCGTAGACATGCACGGGCAANANCCCGGCNGNCTCGGGGTGNGNNTCNAGCTGGCGCGCNGNCTCGGCCGGGCTCANGCAGAGGCTTTCGGGGTCNATGTCCGCGAAAACCGGGGTGCANCCCTCCCAGAGGAGCGCCGAGAGCGTGGCCACATAGGTGAAGGGCGTGGTGATGACCGTCTTNCCGTTGAGCCCGAGCAGGCGCAGGGCGAGCTGCAGGGCCAGGGTNCCGTTGGCGCACACGATGAGCGCCGGCGCGTCGAGCAGAGCCGCGAGCTCCTTTTCCAGGCGGCGCGCAAATTCGCCCATGTTGGTCAGGTCATGGGTCTCGAAGATGCGGCGCACGCAGGCGAGATAGTCNTCCAGCGGCGGCAGGGNNGCCCGCGTCACCTGCACGGGGCCCCCCGGCCGGGCCCGACGGCCGCCCTTGCNCGTCATGACCGCGCGGCCTCCCCGTCTGGCGCGCCCTGGCCGCCCTTGCCCGTGGCCTGGGCCACGCGGGCNAGCGCCGCCACCACATCCTGGTCAAAGCGCAGGTCCTGCGCCAGCTGGCTCACGGCCTCGGCCGGGTCCATGCCGTTGTCGCCGCGCCAGGCGCGCGGGCTTGTCATGGCCACAAAGGCGTTGACCACGGCGAGCACCCGNCCGGCGCGCGAAATCTCCTCGCCGCGCAGGCCCTGCGGGCTCCCCGAGCCGTCCATGCGCTCGCCCATTTCNCGCACGGTCTCGCGCACGGGNAGGTCGAAGCGCAGGTCNTGGAGGATGCGGTCCGCATGTTCGGGCGCGCGCAGCACTTCCTGCTTTTCCTCGGGGGTGAGAGCCCCGCGCTTGGTGAGCAGCTCGCGCGGCACGAATATCTTGCCGATTTGCGAAAGCCGCGCGGCGAGGCCCAGGGTCTCCTTTTCGCGCGGGTCGAGGTCGAGCTCGTCGGCCACGAGCTCGGCGGCGCGGGCCATCCTGTCCGANTGNCCGGTGAGGTTNGGGTCCACGCTCTCNATGGCGCGCACGAGCGCGGTGATGAGCGCGAGCTGCCGCTGCCGGGCGCGCTCGGCATTGCGCCGGAAGCGCGTGATGTCCTGGAAGGTGGCCACGCAGCCCGTGGTGGCGAGTTCGCCCTTTTTGGCGTCCGCGCCGTAGGGATAGAGGGTGACGCGGAAGAGACGGGCGCCGTCCTCCCCGTCCTCGGGNGGCACGTCCGCGGCCGGGGCTCCGGCAAGCGGCGGCATGGCAACCTCCACCGTGGCNGACTGGCCGCAGTCATGGACCACGGCCATGTCGCCCAGAAGCTCCACCGCCACCTTGCCGGGNAGCACCTCCACAAGGGGCGTNCCCTTGGGGACCTCATCCTTGAGCCCGGCGAGGGCCGCGAAGGCCGGGTTGGACATCTGGATGCGGCCCTGGCTGTCCACGAGCACGAGGCCCGCGTGCAGGGAGGCGTTCACGCTGTCGAGCAGGGCCTTCTGGTTGCTGATGGTGGTGTTGAGGCGCTCCAGCTCGCGNACCCGCGCNGAGTGGGCGCGGTCGGACGCGCGCACCGCGAGGAGGGCGATGAACAGCCAGAGCACGCCCGCGCAGGCGAGGGAGAGGAGATAATTCACGTTCCTGCGGTTGCTGATGAGCCCGTCNACCTCGGCNGCNGGGGTTTCCAGCACGAAGCGCCAGTCAAGGATGGTGGGCCTGGCGCCCATGGAATAGACCTCGCCCTTGCCGTCCAGGGCCTCNCGGCGCTGGAAGGGGATGGTCTTGGGCTCCAGCTCCTGCACGAGGGTGGGGGTCACGGGCTGCTGCACCACATGGCCGCCCTCGATGAGCGCCATGACCGGGCCGTCCGGCCCCTGGTCCACGATGCGCGGNAGCAGNGTCTCCTCATGCTCNCCCGTGCGCGCGAGGAAGCGCGCGAGGGGCTTGTCCATGGGCACGGAGAGGAGGAGCACGGCCACGGTTTGCGGTTCATCCGTGCCGAGGACCTCGAAAAGCGGGTCGGCCATGTCCATGACAAGGCCGTTGTCCGTCATGCGCAGGGGCCCGAAGGCCGCCTTGCCGCTTTCGCCNGCGCGGCGCACGAGGCCCGTCTGCGCCTCGGTGAGCGGGGTGGCGAAATCCGGGGAGACGAGGGGNGTGCCGTCGGCGCGGAGTACGCGGGCATCGGTCCAGGCGCGGCGGCGCGTGAAGTCCTTGAGCAGGTCCTGCATGTAGGTGAGCTGCTCGGCCAGNGAGCGNANGGCCTCGTCNTCGGAATTGAGGGATTCNGGGTCGGCGATGCGCGCCAGCGCGTCCGCATTGAGCTCGCGCGCGTCCATGACGAAAAGCCGGAACATTTCCGAGGCGCTGATGAAGCGCGACTGCTCCACGAGCTCGTTGCGCCAGACGCGGATGGNGTCCAGCGACTTGTCGAGCCAGGTCTGCTGGGTGTCGCGCTGCTTGGCGAGGATGGTCTGGGTGGCGTTTTCCACCCGGAAGCGGGCGACGAGCAGGGCCACCAGGATGAGGAAAAGCAGGAAACAGCCCAGGAGCACGCGGCGGACCAGTTTGCGCCGCGATTCGTTGCCCAGTGCGCTGCCGTTTTCTTCCAGTGCCATCATTGCCGTTTCCCCCCGGGCCTCGCGGCCTTTGCCGGGCGCCCCTTGATATGCGTCCAGCGGCCGTTTTCGTTGACGGAATATTGCGGATTGTAGTTGCGCAGGCGCGAATGTGGCTGCACCACGTTGCTCAG
Source organism: Desulfovibrio sp. (assembly GCA_014804905.1). Classification (GTDB taxonomy): domain Bacteria; phylum Desulfobacterota; class Desulfovibrionia; order Desulfovibrionales; family Desulfovibrionaceae; genus Desulfovibrio. The sequence goes on from JAAUYX010000057.1 coordinate 7,613, forward strand.
GTTGTCGAGCACATAGGCCTCGCCGTCGAGATAGACCACAAGGACGGCGTGGGCGAGGTTGCGGATGGTGTCGCGCAACACCACGATGCGCATGTCATCCGGCGAAAAGCCCAGCTCCTTGAGGGTGAAATACTTGGCGATGGCGTAGTCTTCGCAGTCGCCGGATTTTTTCAGGAATTGCGCGGGGATGGCCCAATAGTCGGGCTTGCCCCAATTGGCCATGTCCTCGCGGTAGGGCCAGGTGTTCCAGAAGGAATTGACGATTTTCAGCACCTCGAGCGGGCTTTTCCCTTCGGTGCGCTGTTTGAGGATCGCCCAGGTGGTGGTGCGGTTGAACTGGCGCGCCGGATTGAAGATGGGGCTCGCGGCATTGCGGTCGAGCACGTCCAGCCAGCCGGGCANGGTGGAGAGGGGCCTGCGGAATTCCACGGTGCCGAAGAGCTTGATGCCGTGGGGCTTGTCGGCGGCCCGTGCGGNGGCCTGCCCGGCTTCCGGGATTTGCGCGGCGGCCGGCGAGAGGTCCGGGGCNGNTGCTCCNTCCGGCCCGGTCTCCTCGGGCGCGTCTGCCATGACCGGCGCGCGGAGGCCGGGGGCGGCCAGGGCCGGGGCGGCGCAGGACCAGGGACCCCACAGGCAGGCGCAGGCCANGCACACGGCGAGGGCCGCGCCCCGCGTCAGGGCGCGCAGGAGGAAGGGGAGGGAAAAGGCCGGGTACGTATGCCGCATCGTCCGTCTGGTGGAAAGTTAAAGAGTTGCCGGGCTTGCTTGCCTTAATGCCTAAAGCAGTATACATCAAGCGCCGATAAAATGAAAGGCGCGACGCACCCGGTTCCGGGTTTCGCCGCGGCGGCCCGGGGCGCCCTTTTGCCGCGCCCTGTGCCGGACGGGCANCCAGGGAAGGCTGACTGCCCGCCTGTTTTTATCAGAGGGGGGAATGTGTCCGTGTTCAGCGTGAATATGGGGAAAAACTTCAGCATCGTCCGGGCCCTCTTTTTCGCCCTCATGGGCCTTTGCCTCTGCCTGCCCGCCCCCGCGCTCTGCGCGGACAGCCGCAAGCCGGCCAGCGCCTGGCCGCCGCCCCCGCCCGCCGGAGCCCCGGTGTCCCTTTCCGACACCATCTACGGCGTGCTCCGGCACCACCGCTCCCTGCAGGGGATGCAGGAAAACCGGCAGGTGCTCGAGCACGAGCTTCGGCGCGCCCGCGCGGGCTTCGGCCCCAGCGTCGACGTGCAGGGCCTCGCCGGCGGCCAGCTCTTGAGCGACAACACCACCCGCAACGCCGACCTCGACAAGCAGATGTACGGCATCGGCGANATCAGCGCCCGCCTCACCCAGCCCATCTGGGACGGCTTCGCCACGCGCTCGCGCGTNCGCAACGCCAAGTCCACACTGGAATCGGTCAAGGTCCGCGTGTTCGACACGGCCACGACCCTCTCGCTGGACGGCATCATCGCCCATATCGACCTTCTGCGCCGGCGCGCCCTCTATNCCCTCGCCGAGCGCAACGTGGCCCAGCACCGGGCCATCCTCGGCCAGACGCAGGACCGCACCAATCTCGGCGCGGACACCGAGGCCGACGTGAGCCAGGCCCAGTCGCGGCTCATGCGCGCGCTCTCCAGCCTGTCCGAGGCCCAGGCCGCCCTGCTCGTGGCCGAGGACACCTATCAGCGCCTCACCGGGATGCCCCCCGTGGTGAAGATGGACCCCGTGGCCATGCCCCCGGACACCTTCACCGGGCCGGAGCCCGTCTTTGAGATGGCGGAGCNGTACAATCCCAAGCTCCTCGCCTACATGCAGGACATCCGCGCCCTCCAGGCGGACAAGCAGCTTGCCGAAGCCGCCTTCTACCCCACGTTCAATGCCGAGGTGGGCCCCTCCTATACGGACAGGGGCGGCTCCTATGACCGCTGGGTCTACAGCTTCGACGTGGTTGCCACCATGCGCTGGAACCTCTTCAACAGCGGCGCGGACAAGGCCGAGACCAGGGCGGCCTCCGCGCGCATCCGCCAGGCGCGGCAACTGCTCTACGACTTCCGCGACGACCTTAAGTTGGACATTGAAAGCACCTGGGTCAACTACCTCGCCGCGCAGGACCAGTACCGCAACTACACCGAGGCCATGAAGTACGCGGAGTTCACGCGCTCGGCCTATCTCGAGCAGTTCCAGCTCGGCAAGCGCAGCCTCCTCGACGTGCTGGACGCGGAAAACGAGCTCTACAGCTCCTCCACGCAGGCCGAGACCGCGCGCGGCAACATCCTCGTGGGAGCCTACCGCCTGTGCGCGCTCACCGGGAACCTTTTGCCCATGCTCTCCATCGACCTCGTGCCGCTGGGCGAGAATCCCCCGCGCGACCCCAAGGACCCGCGCGAAGATTTTGATTTGGGCTGGTTCAACTAGGCGGGGGCACGCGCATGGATGAACCGCACGCGCACGAGCCCCACGCCACGCAGGAATCCACCGGGGAGGGCGGCCCCAGTCAGGCCGCAAGCCCGGCCGGCGCAAAACCTGCTTTGGCCGCGCCCGCTTCCGCAAGCCCGGAAGCCGGGCCTGCCGCCGATGCCGCCGCAGCAGCAGCCGCTCCCCCGGCCTCCGAGGCAGGGCGGGCGGCTTCTTCCGGGGTGGGGGGGCTGAGGCCGAGCGATGTGGACTTCATGCCCGGCCTCTTGCGCAGCCTTTCCGTGCTCATGCGCCTGCGCGGCAGGCCCGTCTCGCCGCAGCTTCTGCTGGCCGGCCTTTCCGGCAGCCAGGTCACGCCGCGCGCCTGCCTCGGCGCGGCGCGCAAGGCCGGCCTTTCCGGGCGCATCGCCTCGCGCCCGAGCCTTGCGGACATCCCGCCCCTGGTGCTGCCCTGTATCCTGCTTTTGAAAAATGACCGCTCCTGCGTGCTCACCTCCCTGCGCGGCGGCCGCGCGGAGGTGATCTTCCCCGAAATCAGCGACAGCACGCAGCGCGTCTCGCAGGAGGAATTGCAGGAGGATTATACGGGCTACGCCATTTTCGCGGCCGTGCCCAAGGCCCCGGAGCGCGAGCGCATGGAGGCCCCGCGCCTCGGCCGCGGCAAGCGCTGGTTCTGGGACGTGCTGCGCTATTACGCGCCCATTTACCGCCATGTGGCTCTGGCGAGCGTGGTCATCAACCTCATCGCCGTGGCGAGCCCGCTCTTTGTGATGAACGTCTATGACCGGGTGGTGCCCAACAACGCCACGGACACCCTCTGGGTGCTGGCATCGGGCATCCTCGTCATTTATTTCTTCAACTTCCTCCTTTCGGCCCTGCGCACGCATTTTGTGGACGTGGCCGGGCGCAACGCCGACATCGTGCTTTCGAGCGCCCTGGTGGAAAAGGTGCTCTCCATGCGGCTCGACGCCAAGCCCGAGTCCACGGGGGCCATGGTCAACAACCTGCGCGAGTTCGAGCAGTTGCGCGAGTTTTTCAGCTCGTCCAGCCTGCTCGCCTGCATCGACCTGCCCTTCCTCGTCATCTTCCTTCTGCTCATCGCCTTCATCGCCGGGCCCATGGTGCTTCTGCCGCTGGGGGCCATCCCCGTGCTCGTGGGCGTGGGCCTCTATCTCCAGCGGCGCGCGCGGAAAAGCGCCGAGGAGGGCTATCGCCAGAACATGCAGAAGAACGCGCTTCTGGTGGAAATGGTCAACGGCCTCGAGACCCTCAAGTCCTGCAAGGCGGAAAGCCGGATGCAACGCCTCTGGGAGGCCATTGCCGGGCTTTCGGCCAAGTCCTCCAGCGAGGCGCGCAAGTACAACAGCATGGCCGTGACCTCGGCCATGCTCATCACCCAGATCGTCACGGTGGTGATGATCGTCTGGGGCGTGTACCGCATCAATGACGGCCTCATGAGCATGGGCGCGCTCATCGGCTGCAACATCCTCGTGGGCCGCACCATGGCGCCGCTGCTGCAAATGGCGACCCTGCTCACGCGGGTGCAGAATTCGCGCGTGGCCTTCAAGGCGCTGGACATGCTCATGGAGCTCCCCTCAGAGGACGACGCCGAGCGCGTGAGCATGGATTACGGCAGCCTTGAGCCCGACTTCACCCTCGAGGACGTGAGCTTTTCCTATCCCCACTCCGAGCGCCCGGCGCTGGAAAATGTGTCGCTCCGCATCAGGCCCGGCGAGCGCGTGGGCATCATCGGGCCCATGGGCTCGGGCAAGAGCTCGCTCGCGCGGATGCTGCTCGGGCTCTACCAGCCGGCCGAGGGCGCGGTGCGCTTCGGCGGCGTGGACATCCGGCAGATACCCTCGGCGGATTTGCGCGGCCGCATCGGCGTGCTGCCGCAGGAGGTGACGCTGTTCTACGGCACGGTGCGCGAAAATATCGCCCTGGGCGACCCCTCCATCAATGATCACCTCGTGCTCAGGGCCGCGGCGCTGGCGGGCGTGACCGACTTTATCCGCAATTTCCCGGCCGGCTTCGCCACCCAGGTGGGCGAGCAGGGGCGGGCGCTCTCGGGCGGACAGCGGCAGGCCGTGGCGCTGGCCCGCGCCCTTGTGCGCGACCCCGAGGTGCTCATCCTCGACGAGCCCACGAGCAACATGGACACGGATTCGGAGCTCAGGCTCCAGCAGCGCCTGGCGGACATCATCGCCGGGCGCAGCCTCATCCTTGTGACGCACAGGCTGTCCATGCTGCGCATCGTGGACAGGCTCATCGTCATGGAAAACGGCCGTATCAAGCTGGACGGCCCGCGCGACGAGGTGCTGGCGCGCCTGCGCGGGGGGCCCGGCAAGGGCCAGGCGCAGGCCGTGCGACGCCCCGCGGAGAAGCCCGCGCCCCGGCCCGCTGTCCAGACCGCGGCCCGAACCGCTGCCCAAACTGCGGAAGGGACCGCGTGATGCAGAACATGCCTGAAAACACCAGTCCCGAAAGCGGCAAGCAGACCCCGGAACAGGCTGCGGCGCAGGCCGCTGCCCAAGCTGCCGGCCAGCCCGTGGCCCGCATCACGCCGAAGCGCGTGGCCAGGGAGGCGCACAGCGCCGGGACCACGCCGGAGGCCGGGGAGCCGGACGCGGCCCCTGCGGCGTCCGCAACTTCGGCCGCGCCGTCTCCCGCAGCTCCGGCCACGCCACCGCCCGCACCGCAGCCCCCCCTTCCGCAAGACGGCGGCTGGCGCGCCCTGTTTGCCGAAATCTGGGGCTTCGTGCGCGCCCTTTTTGTGCGCGGCGAGAACGAGCAGACCCCGGACAAGCCGCTTTCCGAAATGGCGCGCAACGCCCTGAACGATCGCTTGGGCAAGGGTGCCACGCCCGGGGCTCCGGGGGCGCAGGGCGGCCAGGGCCTGTTCGCGGCCATGGATGCGCCCCTGCACGGGCTCACGCCCGACGACATCCGCTATGTGGACGAGGTGGACGCGGCCCTCGCCAGGCGTCCCCGCTTCGGGGTGCGCGCGCTTTCCGTCACCGTGGCGTTCATGTTCCTCTGTCTTATCCTCTGGGCGGCCGTGGCGGACGTGGATGAAGTCACCCATGCCGAGGGCCAGGTGGTGGGCTCGCAGCGCACGCAGACCATCCAGAACCTCGAGGGCGGCATCCTGCGCGAGGTGCAGGTGCATGAGGGCCAGATCGTGGAAAAGGGCGCCGTGCTCGCCCAGCTGGACAACGAAATGGCCGAGTCCTCCTTCCGCGACGCAGTGAGCAAGGCCATGGAGAACAGCCTCGCCATCATCCGCTTGGAGGCCGAGCACCGCGGCGAAAAGCCGGTATTCCCCGAGGATTTGCGGCGCTGGCTCACGAGCCGACTCGGCCGCGATGTGGATAGCAAGACGCTGGCTCGCGCGCGCCAGCTCCTGCGCGACCAGGAATATGCATGGCAGTCGCGCCAGCATCAGCTGAACGCCGACCTCGAGGTGCTCCGCGCCCAGTACGAGCAGCGTGAGCGCGACGTGGAGGAGCAGGAGGCGCGCAAGGACCAGCTGGAAAAAAGCTACAAGATCGCCGTGGAACAGCGCGACACCGCGGCGGAGCTCATGCGGCGGCGCAACTTCGCGCGCATGGAGTTCCTCGGCCTCGAGGCCAAGGTGGTGGAGCTCAAGGGCCAGATCGACATGCTCGCCGCGAGCATCCCCAAGGCGCAGGCCGCGGCGGAGGAATCTCGCCAGCGCATCGCCGCGCGCGAGGCCGAGCAGAAGGCCAATATCACGCAGGAGATATCCAAGCGCCGCCTCGAGCTCACCAGCCTGCGCGAGACCATCTCCGCGGGCGGCGACCGCGTCAAGCGCACCGAGCTCAGGGCGCCCGTGCGGGGCACGGTGAAGCAGATTCACATCAACACCGTGGGCGGCGTGGTCAAGCCGGGCGAGCCCATCATGGAAATCGTGCCGCTGGACGACACCCTGCTCGTGGAGGCGCGCGTGCAGCCCAAGGACGTGGCCTTTCTCCGGCCCGGCCAGGACGTGATGGTCAAGGTCTCGGCCTATGACTTCTCCATCTACGGCGGNCTNGACGGCAAGCTGGAATCGGTCAGCGCGGACACCATCGANGACAAGCGCGGCGATTTGCACTATGTGGTCAAGGTGCGCACCCAGAAGACGGCCATCGAGCACCACGGCGAGACCNTGCCCATCATACCGGGCATGANGGTCACGGCGGACATCCTCATCGGCAAGAAAACCGTGCTCGACTATCTGCTCAAGCCCATCCTCAAGGCCAAGCAGAACGCCCTGCGCGAGCGCTGAGNGGCNCCCGNCTTCCGCTTCGCTTGACGGCCAGGCGGACTACGGCNGCGCNTCCCTTGAGGCCGTACTTTCTACGGCTCNTCCTCGTCCAGAAAGGCCACGGGCAGCCCGAGGTCNCAGGCGCGCTCNGCCTCGGCCTCGATGGCGGCCTGCTCCTCGCGGGCCTTCGCTTCCGCTTCCGCCGCNCGCGCGGCCTCCTCGGCGTCCAGNGCCTCCCAGTGCCGGAGCAGGCGCGCCAGCATGGCCGAGCCGTTGCGCTCGATNTTCAGCCAGCGCAGTTCCTCGCCGTTCCAGTCCAGCTCTTCGGAAAAGCGGATGCGCAGCGCNGCCCGGCCTCCGGGCCNGGGATAGACGCCCACCTTGCGCCCGAGAAAGGCCAGCGGCCGCGGCGTGCGCGCGGGCGTGAGCGGCGTGAAGGCCACGAGATAGCGCTCCTGCGCGGCCATGAGTTTCTGGCGGATGGCCTCCCCGGCGAGCAGGCAGGCCCCGCTGACCGAGAGATTGAGCAGTTGCGGGGCNCCCTGCGCGGCCGCGGCCTCCAGCAGGCGGGCGAGGTNCTGCGGGCGGCGCGGNGGGGCCTCCACGAGCACAAGGCCCGCGCCCTCCACCCGGCCGGGGCGNCAGGGGANGCGGTCNTGGCGGCGGCGNCGCCGGATGCGCGAGGGCAGGGAGACGCGCAGCTCCAGCGCCTTGGGCAGGTTGTTGCGGCCGAGNGCCCGGTCAAGGATGGTGGCGCGGCCCTCATATTCCACGCGGATGACATCCCGGATGGCCCGCGGCAGGTCCACGGCAAAGGCGTAGGTGCAGCCGGGGTCCTGCGGGGCGCGGTTGCCGAAGGAGAAATCGTAGCCGTCNGCCCTGAAGCGCGCCACCTGNCCGCGCACGGCCGTGATGTTGCAGCGCATGGTCACGTCCGCCTCGTTGGCGGCGTCGAGGCGCATGTGGCTTTGCAGCGTGACGGGCGCGCCCTGCGCCTTGGCGGCCTGGAAGATNCCCAGGATGTCCGGGTGCCAGAGGTGATAGCTGTCGCGTGAGCTCATGGGCGTGGCTACAGAAATGCGGCGGCCGTCNCCGGCCGCCGCACATCANTCNTNCTGCGGTTTTCCTACCTGGCGACCGAGGGCAGCACCGCGCCCGCGTACTTGTCGCGCATGGCCTTGGCCACTTCCGGGCTCACCAGCACTTCATAGAGCGCCTGGAGCTCGGGCCGGGCCGTGTCCTTCTCGCGCACGGCGAGCACATTGGCGTAGGTGGTGGCGGCCATGGAGTCCGCGGCTTCCACGGCCAGCGCCTCGGCCACCTTGAGGCCGCCGAGGATGGCGTAGTTGCCGTTGATGACNGCCGCATCCACATCGGGCAGGGCGCGCACGAGCTGCGGGGCCTCGATNTCCTCGATCTTGAGGTTCTTCGGGTTCTCCACGATGTCGCGGGTNGTGGCCGTGAGCCCGGATTCCGGACGCAGCTTGATGAGGCCCTGGTCCTGCAGGAGCAGCAGGGCGCGGCCCTCGTTGGTGGCGTCATTGGGCACGGCGATGATGGCGCCGTCCTTGAGGTCCTTCAGGCTCTTGGAGCGCCCGGCGTAGATGCCGAAAGGCTCATAATGCACCGGGCCCATGGAGGCGAGCTTCACGCCCTTCTGCTTGACGAAATCGTCGAGATAGGGCCTGTGCTGGAAGTAGTTGGCGTCAAGGTCGCCGCTGTCGAGCGCCACATTGGGCTGCACATAGTCCGAATATTCCACGATTTTGAGCTCGATGCCCGCGGGCTTGAGCAGCTTCGCGGCCTCGCCNAGGATTTCGGCGTGGGGCGTGGGCGACGCGCCCACGGTGAGGGTGGTGGCCGCGTGGGCCGCGCCCGCGAGGCAAAGGCCGGACACAAGGGCCGCCGTCATAAGAAGTTTGTTCATGTGCGCTTCCTTCATCTATGTTGAGGGTGATGCCGCAAGCGGGCTCCCGGCCTTGCGCCGCGCCCGNCTAGCCGCGCCGGTCCGAGCGGCGCGTGGCCCAGTTGCCGAAACTCTGGATGGCCTGNACGATGATGATGAGCAGGANCACCGTGATGATCATGATGTCCGTCTGGTAGCGGTTGTATCCGTACATGATGGCGAGCTTGCCGAGGCCGCCGCCGCCCACGGCGCCNGCCATGGCCGAATAGCCGAGGATGGTGATGGCCGCCACGGCGCTNCCGTTGATGAGCGAGGGGAGCGCCTCCGGGATGAGCACCTTGGTGATGATTTGCCANACGGAGGCCCCCATGCTCTCCGCCGCCTCCACCACGCCGTGGTCCACCTCCAGCAGGGAGGATTCCACAAGGCGCGCCACAAAGGGCGCCGCCGCCAGCACCAGCGGGACCACCGTGGCGTTGTTGCCGATGGTCGTGCCCACGAGAAAGCGGGTGAAGGGGATGACCGCAATCATGAGGATAAGGAAGGGGAAGGAGCGCGTGAGGTTCACCACCACGTCGAGCACGCTGTAGAACGCCGCGTGCGGCCGGATGCCGCCTTTGCGCGTGATGACGAGCGCCACGCCCATGACGATGCCGAACACATAGGAGAAAAAGGTCGCCACCACGGTCATGTAGATGGTGTCCCAGGTGCCGACGAGGAGCATCTCCAGCGTTTTTTCGTCAATCATGCGGAGCGTCCTCCAGTTTTTCCAGCGCGATGTGGTGCNCGCGNGCCCAGTCGATGATGCGCTCGCGCGTGTCCTTGGCGTCCGGCAGCTGGAGCACCATCTGNCCNACGGCNGTGCCGCCGATGTCGCGCGTGTCCGCGTACATGATGTTCACCGGGCAGCCGCAGTGCAGCACGAGGTTGGAGATGACCGGCTCGAAGGAGGAGCGCCCGTTGAAAATGAGCCTGTAGAGATTGTCGCACTTGTCGAGCGGCAGGTTCTGGAGCGCCTCGGGCAGCACCAGCTTGCGCGCGGCCTCGGTGCGTGGGTGGAAGAAAACNTCNTCCACCGGGCCCTGCTCCACAATGACGCCCTTGCTGATGATGGCCACGTGGCTGCAAATCTGGTCGATGACGCGCATCTCGTGGGTGATGACCACGGCGGTGATGCCGAGCTGCGCGTTGATGTCTTTGATCAGGGCAAGGATGGAATCCGTGGTGGCCGGGTCCAGGGCGGANGTGGCCTCGTCGCAGAGCAGCACGCGCGGCCGCGTGGCGAGCGCNCGGGCGATGGCCACGCGCTGCTTCTGGCCGCCGGAAAGCTGGGAAGGATAGGCGCCCATNCGCGCGGCAAGGCCCACCATCTCCAGCAGCTCCTCTGCGCGCCGGCGCCCCTCGGCGCGGGGCACGCCCGCAAGCTCAAGGGGGAAGCGCACATTCTCGAGCGCCGTGCGCTGCATGAGCAGGTTGAACTGCTGGAAAATCATGCCCATGGAGCGNCGCGCCTCGCGTAAGCTCGCGGGCGGGAGCGCGCAGAGGTCCCGCCCCTCGAACATCACGCGCCCGGCCGTGGGCCGCTCGAGCAGGTTGATGCAGCGCACCAGGGTGGACTTGCCCGCGCCGCTCTTGCCGATGATACCGAAAATCTCGCCCCTGCCGATGGAAAGGTCGATGCCGCGCAGGGCATAGACGGCCTCGCCGTGGCCGGGATACTTCTTTTCCAGGTGCTCGATCTTGATGATAGGCTGGTCCGCCATGCCGCCTCCGGCGCGTCTTGCGGGTGCATCCCGGCACGCCCGCTGGGCATAGCACGTTTCGGGGCAAAGGCAAAGATGCCGCATTTGCCACATACTTGCCAAGGGCCGGCCCGCTATGTAATGTCTTGCCATGCCGGGCAAACGGTGCCCGGATGCACATATACCGGGCTCTGCCCGGCCACAAAGGGAGAAAACCATGGCTGACAATCATCATGAACATACGGTTGACGAGCTTCGCAAGGAACTCAACGCCATGCGTGAGCAGATGGACAGCCTGCTCGAGACGCTGAAGGACAGGAAGGACGAGCTCGGCGGAGAAGTCTCCTCGCGTCTCGCCCGGGAGCTCGCGCATTATCGCCGCCTCGCCCAGGACCAGGCCCACAGGCTCCACGATGCGGGCAGCGCCGGCATGGAGGAGGTAAGCGAGCAGGTGCGCCGCAACCCCATGATGAGCCTGCTCATCGCCTTCGGCGCCGGCTGCGTGCTTTCCTGCCTGTTCCGGAACTTGCGGTAGCCGCAGGCGTGAAGGGCCTGGCGGAACTTGTCGTCAGTCTGTGCGACCTTTGCGAGGCCGAAGGGCGGCTCCTTGAGGCGGGCATCCTGCGCACCGTGCGCCGGGCGGGCCTGCTCTCGCTGGGGCTGCTCTTCGGCGCGGCCGCCCTGGCGCTGCTTTTGGCGGCGCTCTATGCCCTCCTGACCGCGCTTTTGCCCCGGCCCGCGGCCTTGGGCCTGCTTGGCTGCGCCAGCGCGACCATTGCGGGGCTCTTTCTTTGGATGGCGCGCGGCGGGTCGCCGAAGAGCGCGGCCCCTGCGGCCGCCCCGGTGACGGCGGCAAAGGAGCTGACGCACGCGGGCAATGGCGCGGAAGCTCGACCGCACGAGGCGTCTCAGGCGTCGCCAGCGGGGGAGAAGGGGGGCGACGGCCACGCCTCCTGGGCGCACGTGGCCCCCTACGGGCACAGGGCCCGCCGCGGGGAGAGTCCCGGTGCCGGGAAGGGCGCTTCCCCGGAAAGGGAACATGCCACGGCGGCGCACAGTGCTGCGGGCAGGGAAAACAGGTGAAAAGAGAGCCGGAAAACGCCGCACAAAGCGTCAGCCGGGCCAAGGCGCGCTTCCTGCGGGCCGCGGATGCCGTGGCGCCGCTGAACTTTGTGCGCGTCCATCCCCTGCGCAGCGTGTCCTGCTCCTTCCTGCTCGGCCTTTCCCTGAGTTTCCTGCGCCGGAACTCGGGCGGCCTCGCCCTGCTGCCCCTCCTGCTCCAGACCACGGAACTGGCCGCCCGGCTGGGCTTCCTCGACCTGCCGGGAAGAAAGGGGAACGCAGGCGACTGACACCGTATCACCTTACGCGCCCGTAGCTCAGTAGGATAGAGCAGGAGCCTTCTAAGCTCTTGGTCAGGGGTTCGACTCCCTTCGGGCGCGCCATATCAGGAAGGCTGCAGGTCGCATCAGGGATGGTGCGGCCTGCTTTTCTTTTGTCGTGCTTCCAGACGCCGCAAAACCCCCGGCGCGGGATACGCGCCCGAGGGGCTTTCTTGCCTACGCGGCTGCAAGCGAACAACTATTGCGGCATCCATTGAATTTCTGATATTCTTTCAACGATTGCAGGCCGGCGGTCTGGCAATCTCCGTTCCGCTCAACTCAGGGAGACCCCATGATTTACGCCCATTCCCTGGAAGGCAAGCCCGAGGACCAGTGGCAGCCCCTGGCCGAGCACCATGCGGAGGCGGCGAGGCGGGCAGGTGCCTTTGCCGCGCCCTGGGCTCCGCTCACGGCCGGACTGCTGGGAATGATCCATGATACGGGCAAGAATTCCGACAGCTTTCAGGCGCGCCTCCGGGGCAGCCGGAAGAAAGTGGATCACACCTCCGCTGCCTACCTCTATCTCGAACAACAGTGGGCTCGGGATGGCGACGACGCAGGGAAGATACTGGCGCGCCTGATGGCCTATGCCCTGCTCGGGCATCATGGCGGCATGGCGGATTTCGGCAGCCAGGCGGAGAGCGGTACGCTCGCCTGGCGCCTATCCGGCGACCGCATCTATGACGTGCCCGACTGGAAGCCGGAGCTGGCAGCGGCGCTTGCGCCCGTGGACGGCTATTTTCGGGAGCTCGTGCCGCTCATGTGCGTGACGGGCAAAACGCCGGACGCCTTTGCAGCGGCCTTTATGCTGCGGATGCTCTATTCCTGCCTCGTGGACGCCGACTATCTGGACACGGAGCGCGTCTGCGCGCCGGAGCGGCACGCGCTGCGGCCCGCGGCGCCCGCGCTGGCAGCACTTGAAGAGAAGTTTTTTCACTCCCTTGCTGCCAGGGGCTTTCTGAGGCAGCAGCCGGTGAGCCTCGCCGCACTGGCAGAAGGTGCGCAAACGGCCTGCGGCTCCGACGCGCGGCGCGCGGCTATCCGCGAGGCGCGGGCCTTCATGCTCCAGTGCTGCATGAACGCGGCCCAGGAGCGGCCGGGCATGTTCTCGCTCACCATGCCCACGGGCGGGGGCAAGACGCTCTCCTCCCTGGCCTTTGCCCTGCGCCATGCGCGCAGGCACGGGCTCAGGCGCGTCGTACTCGTGGTGCCGTATACCAGCATCATCGAGCAGAATGCCGATGTGCTCCGCGAGGCTCTGGGCGAGGACGCCGTGCTCGAGCACCACAGCAACTACATCCATCCCGGCGAGGACGCGGACGCGGCTGACGAAAGCGCCAGCATGGCTTACAGGCTGACCACGGAAAACTGGGACGCCAGCGTCATCGTCACCACTTCGGTGCAGTTTTTCGAGTCGCTCTTCAGCAACCGGCCCTCGCGCTGCCGCAAGCTGCACAACCTTGCCAAAAGCGTCATCATCCTCGACGAAGTGCAGATGCTGCCCGTGCCCTTTGTGCGCCCGTGCGTGGCGGCCCTGCGGGAGCTGGCGCGCGGCTACGGCAGCTCCGTGGTGCTGTGCACGGCCACGCAGCCCGCGCTCATGCGCGCGCCCTGGCTCGAGACCGGGTTCGCGCCGGAGGAAGTGCGGGACATTATCCCGGCCGATGCCCAGGGTCCGCTCTTCCGCATCTTCGAGCGCGCGCAGGTGGACGTTCTGGAGGAAAAACTGGACGACGAAGCGCTGGGCGCCATGCTCCGGGGCGAGCCGCAGGTGCTCTGCATCGTCAATTCGCGGCGCCACGCGCGGGAACTCTTCGCGCTGCTGGACGGCGGCGAGGCGGATTTCCACCTGAGCGCGCGCATGACGCCCGCGCACCGCACACGGGTGCTCGCCGCCATTCGCGAGCGGCTGGCAGCGGGGCTGACGTGCCGGGTGGTGAGCACCTCGCTTATCGAGTGCGGCGTGGACATCAGCTTCCCGGTGGTCCTGCGCGAGAAGAACGGCCTTGATGTGCTGGCGCAGTCGGCGGGGCGCTGCAACCGCGAGGGCAGGGATGCGTCGGGGCGGGTCATCTGCTTCACGTCTGACCGGCCCGGCCCCAGACGCGCCGCGGAGCTGAACCGCCGCTGCGCCGCCTTCGAACAGGTGGCCAGGGTCCATGACCTCTTCTGCCCCGAGACCGTGCGCGACTACTTCGCCAAGCTCTATGCGGCAAGCGACCTGGACGAGGAGGGCATCCTCGGGCTGACGGGCATCAACACGACAAGTACGGATGGCTACTGGCGTTTCCAGTTCGCCACCATCGCGGACAAGTTCCGCTTTATCGACGAGGACACGGTGAGCGTGGTCATCGGGCAGGGGGAGGCGAAGGAACTGCTGGACGGGGTCGACCCCTGGGCCGGGCCTTCCCCGGCCGACCTGCGCAGACTCCAGCGGCACAGCGTCCCGGTCTATCGGCACGAGTTCGAGAAGATGGCGGCGCAGGGCCGCATCGAAACGAAGTTCGGCTATCTTCCCGTGCTTTCGGGGGGGCTGGGCTACAGCGAAAAAACCGGGCTCGATGTCACACTGGAGGAGGGCGTCCCGGTGGAGGACCTGCTGTTCTGAGCCTTTGCGAAAATAATTTTTTTATATCTTTACATAGAATGCTTGACAAAATGAGGGCGGCGTTTTAGAAAAGAAGCGTCGCCCGTGGAGATTTGTGCGCCCTGTATATAGTTTTATTTATATACATTTATTTATAGAGGGCGTGGATTGCAACTATGTGAAGATTTGTAAGCGCCGCAACACGGGGCGCGGAGGCTGCTGCCACGGCAGCGGCCTCCGCAGGCCGGCGCGGGCCGCAGACGGGCTTGCCATGGAAAGCCCCTGCCTGGCCCGGCTTCCCCCGATTTTCGGTGTTTGCCATTCCGGGCCGCGGCAGTGGCGGCCTGCCAACAGTTATCAGGGAGGCTCCATGAAAGGAGTCAGACTCTATGTGGAAGGGCCCTATGCGCTCTTCACCCGGCCTGAGGGCAAAGCGGAGCGCATTTCGTATGAAGTGCCCACTCCCTCCGCGGCCCGCGGCATCCTCGAGGCCGTACACTGGAAACCGGCCATCGCCTGGACCATCGACCGCATCCATGTGCTGAAGCCCATCGTCTTTGACAGCATCCGGCGCAACGAGGTCGCCCAGAAGGGCCCCACGGCCTCGACCATCAGGAGCGCGGCCAAAAGCGGCGCGCCGCTTTCGCTCACCATTGAGGGCAAGATGCGCCAGCAGCGGGCGTCGCTCGTACTGCGCGACGTGGCCTATGTCATCGAGGCCCATTTCGAGCTCACGGACAAGGCCGGCCCGGAGGACAACGAGGGCAAGCACAGCGACATCTTCCGGCGCCGGGCGCGCAATGGCGAGTGCTTTCAGCAGCCCTGCCTCGGCTGCCGGGAGTTCCCGGCGTACTTCTCCCTGCTGGAGGAGGGGGAGGAAGTGCCGCGCTCCGCGCTGGCGGTCGACGCGCCGCGCGACCTCGGCCTCATGCTCTATGACATCGACTTTGCCCACGGGATGCAGCCCATGTTCTACCGGCCGCGGCTGGAGGGGGGCGTCATCGACGTGGCGAAAGCACGGGAGGTGTCGCTGTGTCGTCATATCTGAACGAACTGTGCCGCTTCTATGACCGCCTCGCCGCCGATTCGGACTCGGGGATGCCTCCGGAGGGCATGACGGCCGAGCAGATATCCTTTGCGCTCGTCATCGGCCCCGACGGCAGCCTCGTGCGCGTGGAGGATCTGCGCGACAGCAAGGGGAAGCCCCGGCGCCGCTTCGTGCCGGCCGCCGTCAAAAGGGCGGTCAATATCGCCCCCAACTTCCTCTGGGACAATACGGGCTATGTGCTCGGGGTGGACGGCAAGGGCAACGCGGAACGGACGGCCAAAACCTTCGCCGCCTTCCGCGAACTCCACGAAGGCCTGCTCGGCGCAAGCGACAGCGCGCACGCCCTGGCGCTGCTGGCTTTTCTGCGCGGCTGGTCGCCGGAGCGCTTCGCCACGCTGGACGAGCGCGAGGCCCTGCTCGACAGCAATGTGGTCTTCAGGCTGGACAGGGAGGAGCGCTTCCTTCACGAAGCGCCGGAGCTCCGGGAAGTGTGGGCGTCCGCCCTGTCGGGCGAAGGCGGGGAGGCGGCCCCGGAAGGGATTTGCCTCGTCACGGGCAAGCGCGCCGCCATCGCGCGCATCCATCCCGCCATCAAGGGCGTGACGGGCGCGCAGAGCTCGGGCGCGGCGCTCGTCTCCTTCAACTGCCCCTCCTTCACCTCCTACGGCAAGGAGCAGAGCGTCAACGCCCCGGTGTCCGAAAGCGCGGCCAGGGCCTATACCACGGCCCTGAACTATCTTCTCCAGCGCGGTCACCGGCAGACCGTGCGCATCGGCGACACCAGCATGGTCTTTTGGGCCGACCGCGCCAACCCGGCGGAAAAGGTGGTCTGCCGCTTCTTTGACCTCGAGCCCCCGTCCGGGGACGGGCAGGAGGAACAGCAGGACAGGGAGCAGGTGGACCGCATCAGGGGCATCCTGCGCGCCCTGCGCAAGGGCGAACCGCTCAACCAGGCCGACCGGGAGCTGGACGGCGGCGCGCGCTTCTTCATCCTGGGCCTCGCGCCCAATGCGGCGCGGCTCAGCGTGCGCTTCTGGCTCACGGCCACGCTGGAGGTGCTGCTGCGCCATGTGGCCCGCTGGTATGCGGATTTGGAGATCGAGCGCCAGTTCCCGGATTCCGAGCCGGAATTTCCGCCCCTCTGGCTGCTGCTCGTGCGCAGCCTGGCCGCCCAGGGCAAGGCGGAGAACGTGCCCCCGGAACTGGCCGGGCAGCTCGCCCGTTGCCTCATCGGTGGCGGGCGCTTTCCTGAAAACGTGTTTGCCGCGCTGCTCCAGCGCATCCATGCCGACAAAAAGGTGGACTATTTCCGGGCCGCGCTCATCAAGGCCTTTCTTTGCCGCAACTATCCCAAGGAGGAGGGTATCCCCATGCACACGCTGAACGAAGGCGACAAGAACATCGGCTACCGGCTGGGACGGGCCTTCGCGCTGCTGGAAAAAACGCAGAAAGACGCGCTTGGCAAGGTGAACGCCCCCCTGCGCGAGCGCTATATCGGCGCGGCCTCGGCCACGCCGCGCCTGGTCTTTCCCGTGCTGCTGCGGCTCACCCAGCACCATGTGACCAAGGCGTCGAAGAACGGCAAGGACGCCTATGAGGTGTTTTTCAACCGCCTCATGGGCGACATCCTCGGCGACATGACCGATTTTCCCGCCACCCTGTCGCTGGCGGACCAGGGCCGCTTCATGCTCGGCTATTTCCAACAGACCAATGCCCTGTACCGGAAAAAGGACGCCGACGCGGCGCCGAATGAAGCCGCGGCCGGGAACGACGACGAATAATGCAGCAACGCAAGGAGGACTGTCTCATGAGTACCGAAACCAGGACCCCGCTCAACAACCGCTATGATTTCGTCATGTTCTTCGACGTGGAAAACGGCAATCCCAACGGCGACCCGGATGCGGGCAACATGCCGCGCATCGACCCGGAGACCGGGCACGGCATCGTCACCGATGTCTGCCTCAAGCGCAAGGTGCGCAACTTCGTGGACCTGGCGAAGGAGGGCGAGACCGGCTTCCGCATCTATGTGCAGGAAAAGGCGGTGCTCAATGACCGCCATGCCGAGGCCTATACCGCGCTCGACATCCCCGTGCCGAAAAAGGGCGACAAGAAGGGCGGCAAGGACGAGGACAAGGCCGAGAAAAAAGCTGTCCTGAAGGAAGAGGACGCCCGCGCCCTCAACCGCTGGATGTGCGACAACTTCTACGATGTACGCACCTTCGGCGCGGTCATGAGCACCGAGGTCAACTGCGGCCAGGTGCGCGGGCCCGTGCAGTTCACCTTTGCGCGCAGCGCGGACCCGGTGGTGCCCTCCGAAATCAGTATCACCCGCATGGCCGTGACCAATGCCAAGGACGCCGCCAATGAGCGCACCATGGGCCGCAAGTTCATCGTGCCCTACGGCCTCTACCGCATGGAAGGCTTCATCTCCGCGCCGCTGGCGGAAAAGTGCGGCTTTACGGAAGAGGATGCGGCCCTGCTCTGGCAGGCCCTCACCGAGATGTTCGAGCATGACCACTCGGCCGCGCGCGGCAAGATGGGCACGCGCAAGCTCTATGTGTTCAGGCATGACAAGCGCCTCGGCAATGCGCCCGCCCAGAAGCTCTTCGACCTCGTGGAGTGCCGCCGGGTGGATGCGGACACGCCGCCGCGCAGCTTCGCCGACTATGAGGTTTCCGTGAACCAGGCCGACCTGCCCGAAGGGGTGGAGCTCATCGAAAAGCTGTAAGGGCCCGCCATGGACGTCATGCTGTCCGCATTGCAGCACTATGCCTTCTGCCCCCGGCAGTGCGCGCTCATCCATCTGGAGCTGGCGTGGGAGGAAAACGCCCACACCGCGCTCGGCAGGCTGATGCACGAAAATGCCCACGAAGGTACAAGCCGGATGCGCGACGGCGTGAAAGTGGTCACGGACCTTGAACTGCGCTGCGCCCGGCTGGGGCTCCACGGCAGGGCCGATGTCGTGGAGTTCCGCCGGGCGTCCGGCCGCTGGGAGCCCTATCCCGTGGAGTACAAGAAGGGGCGCCCCCATGCGGGTTCGGATGCGGACGAGGTGCAGCTCTGCGGCCAGGCCCTGTGCCTTGAGGAAATGCTCGGCACGGAAATCCCCGAAGGCGCGCTCTTTTATGGCGAGGCGCGGCGCCGGCGCGTGGTGAGCTTTGACGCGGCGCTCCGCGCCCGCACGGAGGAAGTGGCGCGGGCCGTCCGCGCCCTGCTGGAAAGCGGACAGACGCCGCCAGCTCGTCAACTCGCATGGTGCGATGCGTGCTCGCTCAACGGGTGCTGCCTGCCCGGCCTCACCGCCCGGCGCGCGGGAGCCTATGTCCGGCAATTGTGCGGGGAGGGCGAGTGAAGCGGCATCTCAACACGCTCTTTGTCACCACGCAGGACACCTGGCTCTCAAAGGAGGGCGAATGCGTGGAATTGTGGCTGGAGAGGAAGTCGCTGGGCAAAATCCCCCTGCATACCCTGCAATCGGTGGTCTGCTTCGGGCGCGTCTCGTGCAGCCAGTATCTGCTGGAGCATTGCGCGCGGCTGGGCGTCACCGTGGCCTGGCTCACGGAGAACGGCCGCTTCATGGCGGCCATGCACGGGCCCACCACGGGCAATGTGCTGCTGAGGCGCGCGCAGTACCGCCTGGCCGACGCGCCCGAAGCCTCGGCGGACTTGGCGCGCTTCTTCATCGTGGGCAAGGTGGCCAACTGCCGCACGGTGCTGCTTCGGCAGGCGCGCGCGAGCGCGGAACCGGCCCTTGCCGAAGCGGCGGAAAAGCTGGGCCGCATCCTGCGGCGGCTCGTCCGGCCGCATGACCTGGAAACCCTGCGCGGCATGGAGGGCGATGCCGCGCATCTCTATTTCGGGGCCTTCCCGTACCTCATCAGGCAGGAACTGCGGCAGGAGATGCCCTTTGCCGGCAGGAGCCGCAAACCCCCGCGCGACGAGGTGAACTGCCTGCTCTCCTTTTTGTATACCCTCCTCGCCACGGCTGTACGGAGTGCCCTCGAGGGCGTGGGCCTCGACCCGGCGGTGGGCTTCCTCCACCGGGAGCGGCCCGGCCGCCCGAGCCTGGCGCTGGACCTGATGGAGGAGTTCCGCCCCTACCTCGCGGACAGGCTCTGCCTGACCCTCATCAACCGCCGCCAGATCACGGCCAGGGACTTCACCCGCACCGAAGTGGGCGGCTTCGTCCTCAAGGAAAAGGCCCGCAAGGAAGTGCTGGCGGCCTGGCAGACGCGCAAGCGGGAGGAGGTGGAGCATCCCTTCCTCAAGGAGCGGATGCAGGCCGGGATGCTGTGCCACATGCAGGCCCGGCTGCTGGCGCGCCATATCCGGGGCGAACTCGACGCCTATCCGCCCTTTGCCATGAGGTGACCTGTGCTCGTTCTCGTGAGCTATGACGTGAATACGGAAGATGCGGCTGGGCGGCGGCGCTTGCGGCGCATTTCGCGGCTTTGCACCAGTTGGGGACAGCGGGTGCAGTTTTCCGTGTTCGAGTGCCTGGTGGACCACGCCCAGTGGCTGAAACTGCGTGCAGCCCTGGTGGCGGAAATGGACGCGGAAAAGGACAGCCTGCGCTTTTACCTGCTCGGCAACCGTTGGCGCGGCCGCGTGGAACATGTGGGCGCCAAGGCCTCCTATGACCCGGAAGGACCGCTGATTTTCTGAGGCGCGCCACGCCGCGAGCACCGGAAGCGCGCGGAAAAATCCGCGTGGTGCTCGATTCCGCCAATGTACTGAAATGTCTTGCGACTTATATTAAACGCAGGCACGGGAGCGCCGTGGCCATGCGAAAAAGAGGAGGTCGTCGGAAAGGATGAGATAACAGATTGGCATTTATGGAAATAGATGCCTGACAGTCGCGTCCCCCACGGGACGCGTGGATTGAAACCCCGCCGTGAAGTGCATCTCACCAAGCAGGTTCGCGTCGCGTCCCCCACGGGACGCGTGGATTGAAACAATCTCCGCGCTGATGTCCATCGTCTCGGTTGCGCCGTCGCGTCCCCCACGGGACGCGTGGATTGAAACCACTACTTCTATATTATCGTTATAGTGTTTCAATGTCGCGTCCCCCACGGGACGCGTGGATTGAAACCCGCCAAGACCATCTACGACATGGAGGAGCAGGTGGTCGCGTCCCCCACGGGACGCGTGGATTGAAACATCTTACCAACCATCTGTATAGGGAAAAGATGCCGTCGCGTCCCCCACGGGACGCGTGGATTGAAACTTGCCGAAGAACTTGCGGAACGAGCGCCACACGAGTCGCGTCCCCCACGGGACGCGTGGATTGAAACTCTGACCACCGCCCTTAGCGCACCTCGTATGCCCGGTCGCGTCCCCCACGGGACGCGTGGATTGAAACAATACCCGTTCCCCCCGCTTGAGAATGGCCGGATGTCGCGTCCCCCACGGGACGCGTGGATTGAAACATTTTCTTTGTCGCCTTCTCAGCGACATACCGCCGTCGCGTCCCCCACGGGACGCGTGGATTGAAACTCTCGCATGACTTTTGCCGCCGCCTCAAAGTTGCTCGTCGCGTCCCCCACGGGACGCGTGGATTGAAACATCTTCGGGGTGACGCGCACCACGGCACCGAACTCGTCGCGTCCCCCACGGGACGCGTGGATTGAAACACTTCTGTTTTTTCTGTTCGCCGCTCGCATCGCACGTCGCGTCCCCCACGGGACGCGTGGATTGAAACCCGGTGAGCACGCGGTCTTCAAGCGCCGGCGCCTGTCGCGTCCCCCAC
>JAAUYX010000058.1 GCA_014804905.1 Desulfovibrio sp.
ACCCCCATCTCCTGGGCCGAGACCTTCACGGCTCTCCAGCAGGGCGTGGTTGACGGCCAGTGCTACGGCTACATCGGCTTCAAGGCCATGAAGTTCAACGAAGCCAACCAGAAGTACCTGACCGAAGTGCACTACACCTACCAGCTTCAGCCGCTGGTCATGAGCGAGCGCGTCTACAAGAAGACCAAGCCCGAGCTCCAGAAGATCTTCGTGGACGGCGGCCTCTTCGCGCAAGAAGCCGTGCTCAAGTACCAGAAGGAATACGCCCAGGCCGCCAAGGACGCCCTCATTGCGGGCGGCCTCGTGGTCGACATGCTCGAGGACGAGGAAGCCTGGAAGAAGGCCGCCTATGACAAGGTGTGGCCCGAAATGGCCGACTTTGTGGGCGGCAAGGACGCCATCAACGAATACCTGAAGGCCATGGGCAAGGAGCCTTGGCAGAACTAGGCTCACCATTCCCCGCGGCCGGGCTCCATCAGGGGCCCGGCCGCCTTGCGGCCAAGCCGCCATTCACGCGCACATTGGCAAAAGCTGCCGGGCCCGCCCGGCTGACAGCCTGGGGGGGTTCGGCGTGAAGAAGTTCATTCTGGCTTTCATGGACCATTTTGAAAGCTATCTCTGCCAGTTTTTGCTGGTCTTTTTTGTTGTCGTCGTCTTTATCCAGATCATTCTCCGCTTCCTGGACGCCTCGCTCCCCTGGACGGAGGAGATCGCGCGCTTCGCCTTCATCTGGTTCATCCTCTTCGGCGCCTGCTACGCCACCCGGCTGTGCGCGCTCAACCGCGTCACGCTCCAGTTCGCCAAGGCCCCCAAGTGGGTGGCGAACCTTCTGCTCTTCATCAGCGACATGATCTGGCTGGCCTTCAGCCTGATCATGGCCTGGCAGGGCTACCTCGCGGTGCTGGACCTGCGCGAATTTCCCTACGCCACCCCGGCTCTTGACTGGGACATGGGCTATATATATCTGGTCTTTCCGCTGAGCTTCACGCTCATGGCCATCCGCATCCTGCAGGTGAACTACATCAAGTTCATCCTCAAGCAGGAAATCGCCGACCCGGACCAGGAGGCGGTGAAGCAGAGCCAGAGCGCCCTGCTTGAAGACAGCGGCAAAGAAGGAGGAGCTGCCTGATGGAAGCGCTCTCCCCCCTGGGCATCGGCGGCCTGCTCTTCGCCGTCTTTTTCGTCCTTCTGCTTATCGGCTGTCCCATCATGGTCGCCCTCGGCGTGGGCACCATGGTCTGCTTCATCATCCTCGACATCGACCTCTCGATGATGATCGAGCGGGCCTTCGCCTCGCTCACCGCCTTCCCGCTCATGGCCTTGCCGGCCTTCGTCCTGGCAGGCGCGCTCATGGAGGCCTCGGGCATATCACGAAGACTGGTGGCCGTCGCCGAGGCCTTTGTGGGCCCCATCCCCGGCGGCCTCGCCATTTCGACCGTGCTCTCCTGCGTGTTCTTCGGCGCCATTTCCGGCTCCGGCCCGGCCACCACGGCCGCCGTCGGCATGTTGATGATTCCGGCCATGACCAAGCGCGGCTACAACACGGCCTACGCGGCGGCCACCACGGCCACGGCCGGGGGCATCGGCATCATCATCCCGCCGAGCATCCCCATGGTCATCTACGGCGTCACGGGACAGGTGAGCATCTCCAAGATGTTCATGGCGGGCTTCATCCCCGGATTCCTCATCGCGCTCTCGCTCTGCGTGCTGCACTACTTCAAGTGCCGCAAGGCGAACCTTGGCGGGGATTCCTGGTCGCTCAGGCACCTGCTCCACACCATTAAAGACGGCTTCTGGTCCATCCTGGCGCCGCTCATCATCCTCGGCGGCATCTACGCGGGCCTCTTCACGCCCACCGAGGCCGCCATCGTGGCCATTTTCTACACCCTCTTCGTAGGTATCTTCATCCACCGCGAGCTCAAGTTCCGGGCCTTCATGGCCTCGCTGAACACCACCTCGTGGCTCACGGGCCGCGTGCTCGTGCTCGTGTTCACGGCCACGGCCTTCGGCTATTTGCTCACCTCGTACCGCATCCCCGTGGAGCTCGCCAACTGGGTGTTGAGCTTCACCAACAACGTGTACATGGTGTGGTTCTTCGTGGTGGTGCTGCTCATCTTCCTCGGCATGTTCATGGAGACGCTCGCCATCATCATGCTGGTCACACCGGTGCTTTTGCCCATCATGACGGCCTACGGGGTGGACCCCATCCATTTCGGCCTCATCCTCATCTGCTGCTGCGGCATCGGCTTCTCCACGCCGCCGCTGGGTGAAAACATGTTCATCGCCTCGGGCATCTCCAACCAGTCGCTGGAGATTATCTCCCTCAAGGCAATGCCCATGGTGTTCGCCAACCTGCTCGCCATTATCATCCTGGTGGCCTTCCCGAGCCTCGTCATGTTCCTGCCGAACATGATGACCGTGGCCGCACCGTAAGCTAGTTCAGGAC
The DNA here is from genome assembly GCA_014804905.1 of Desulfovibrio sp. GTDB lineage: Bacteria > Desulfobacterota > Desulfovibrionia > Desulfovibrionales > Desulfovibrionaceae > Desulfovibrio. The sequence goes on from JAAUYX010000058.1 coordinate 2,447, forward strand.
GGGCGGCGGGATGCTCTCCCGCCGCCACCTTTTTGTCCATATCCACCCTGTCCGAATCCACCCGCGCGAGGTTTCCATGCGTACAAATGCCCTTCTGCCGCCCCTCCTGGCCCTGCTGCTTCTGGCGGCGCCCCTTTGTGCTCATGCCGCCACCAAGGGAGGCGCCAAGGCCGTTACCGCCGCCGATGGTTCAGTGACCATCAGCTTCGCCATCGGCGACCCCGAAGATTCCGAAATGGGGATGCTGGGCCTGGCCTTCAAGAATTATGTGACCCGGGCCAGTAAGGGAAAGATCAATATCAAGCTCTCCTACAGCGGCGGCCTGGACGCGGACGAGACTTTCCAGTTCCACCGCGTGCAGACCGGCAAGCTCGGCATGATGCTCGGCGGCGTGGGCAACCTCGCGCCCATGGTGCGGGGCCTCGGCGTGGTGACGCTGCCCTATCTCTTCCCCGATGAGGAGGCCGTGGTGCGCGGTACCACGGGCAAGGCGGCGGAGCTGCTCAACAGCTATGCTGAGAAGGCGGGTCTGCGCATCCTCGCGTGGACCTATTACGGCTACCGCTACCTTTCCAACAGCAAGCGGCCCATCGACAGCCCGGACGATATGCAGGGCCTGCGCATCCGTGTGCCGCAGAGCCTCGTGATGATCAAGACCTACCGCGCCTTCGGGGCCATCCCCATGCCCGTGGCCTGGCCCATGACGCGCAACGCGCTCAAGACCGGGCTTGTGGACGGCCAGTGCTATGACTACAGCGGCTTCAGGTCCATGAAGTTCCACGACGCGGGCCAGAAATACATCACCGAGCTCCACTATCTCTACAATCTCCAGCCGCTCGTCATCGGCGCCGGCGTTTTTGACAGCCTCAGCGAGGCGGACCGCAAAATCCTTGTGGAGGCCGGCCAGCATGTGCAGGAGCTTTCGCTTCAGTACCAGAAGGAAATGAACGCCATGGCAAAGACGGCGCTCAGGGCCGAGGGCGTGAAAATCACCACCGTGGAGGACGAAAGCCCCTGGCGCGAGCTCGCCCTGCGCGAAGTCTGGCCCGAAACGGCCGAGAGCGTGGGCGGCCGCGAAGCCATCAACGCCTATCTTGAAGCCTGCGGCCTGCCCCTCTGGGAGCCGGCGCAGGAAAAGGCGGGGAAGCAGCCTGAAAAGGCGGAAAAGAAAGCANGGTAAGGACTTTCACCAGTGTGCGTCAAAGCGCCCCGGTCCTCTGGCCCGGGGCGCTTTTGCGTACGTTCCCCGGCTGGAGGAGNCCCCGTGCGGCGANGGACATGGTGGCGGCTTTTGCACCGNNGGCCCCTGTGAGGAGAGAGCGAAGATGGGGAANGTTTCTCCGGCGCCCTTCAAGCTGAACCGGGCTCTGGGTCATGCCTCATTTTAAGANAGGTTGTGCCGGATTCCCGGAACGGGAAGCGGGTCTTTTTGCACGGGGANCTGTCATTTATGCGGGCATCAGCTCCTCTCGTCCCTGGGGCCTCGGAGCAGGATGAGGCCGCCCGCGCATACGATAAGGCACGCGGCGGCGATAAGCCACAATGCCCTGTCGAGTCCGATGGTGTCTCCCAGAAAACCGAGAAAAGGCGGGAAAACNAANAGGCCTGTGTAGGACATGATGGACATGGTGGAGCTNGCNACGCTGGGCGACAAGCCGGGATATTTTCCGGCCCTGCTGAAAAGNATGGGAACGATGGGCGCAAAGCCCATGCCCATCACGGTGTAGGCAATCAGGCAAACGAGCGGTGCAGAGGAGAGAAGCACCACGGCCATGCAAATGGCGCCCAGCCCGCCCCCGCAGCAGACAAGCGGTATATCCCCGAAAACATAGCGCAGACGATCGCCGGCAAAGCGGAAAATAACCATGGTGAGGCAAAAGCAGCCAAAGACCAGGGCTGCCTGATCCTGCGGCGCGCCCTTGACGGAATGCAGAAGGATGCTGCCCCATTCGCCCACCGAGCCTTCGGANACATAGCACAGCATACTCAGGNGGCCGCAGNGATAGATAAATGCCGGCAGGTGGCGCTTTTCCATGGCCTTTTTGCGCNGATTTTCCGGCGCGGAGTTTTCGAGAGAGCGGAATGCGACGGGACAGAGAAGGATATAAGCCCCTGAAATGGCGATAAAGTTGGTGCCGGGCGAAAGNTCGAGAAAAGCGAACAGCGCCCCGGAAAGAGAGCCCGTAAGGCCGCCAAGGCTGAAACTGGCATGCAGGGAAGCCATGCAAAGTTTTTTGTATTTCTGCTCGATGAGCATCCCCTGGGCATTCATGGCAACTTCGCAAAGGCCGCTGCTTACACCGCCAAAAAATGCCATGCATAGCAGCAGGGCATAGTTGCCCGCGANGCCCAGCAGGCTCATGAAAAGCGACAGCAGGATTGCTGTGGCGAGAATNAGTGTCTTGACGCCCCATCTGTTAAGNGCGACCCGGCTGCTGATGAGGCCTGTGAAACTCGCCGCGCCAAACACCAGCAGCAAAATGCCGATCTGGCCGTCATTGGCCTGGACCATCGCCTTGATTGCGGGCAGCCGCGAGGTGAATATGCCATATGCAAGCCCAGGCACAGCGAAAAAATACGCACATGCCAGCCGCTCCCGATTGAATGCCGTCATAGTCGCGCCTTTCCTGAAACGGGGTTAAAACGCCCCTNCCTGAGTTAAAAAACGGGGCTATGCTGGCCNGGACTCCTGTTTTTCCTTTTAACCCCCGAACTTAATGGGGAGTAGAGCTCCTTCTCTGGCACCTGAGAAACGAGAGAGAGGAATCAGAGCGGAAGAGACGCGGGGTTCACGCCCATATGAGCCCAGTCCGGCATCAGGCCTTCTGGAGCTCCCTGTCCAGCAGTTCCGCAAGCGCGGTGTCGCCCTGCACAGAGGCCTTCCGGCGCGCGGCGCGGAGGCGCCCCTGATTGGCGGCTTTTTGGGCCGCGTCCGCGGGCGGCGCGAGTGTCCTCGCAATGGCCTCCACATCCGGCGCAAAGGAGGCCAGCGCCGTGCCGGGGCGCGTGAGCGCTTTCAGCCCGTCCACCAGTTCCCGGGTGGGGAAAAAGCGCAGGCCCAGCATTCCCGCGCTCATGGCCGCCTGGGGCTGGCCCTCCTTTTCCCGCAACAGCATGAGCCGGAGCCAGCCCTCGCGCCAGAGGGGCTCGCGCACGAGCGCCTCCTCCACCACGTCGGCTCCGGCTCCGGCCATGGACGCCGCCAGTTCGTCGGCACCAGCTTTCGGCAGCTCCAGCCAGCAGGAGAGGGCGGCGTCCATGCGCATCTCGTAGCCGTCCAGGCGCCCGAGAAGATGCATGTCCGGCCGGAGACGCGCCCCCTGTCGCTGCATGAGCAGTTCCTCATTGGCCGTGTCATGGACAAAGCGGCCCGGCGTGGCGCTGGTGTGATGGATGATGCGGCTTTCCGGGGCCACGGTGAGCTTGTGTCCGGCCGCGGTGAGGCTGAAGCAGAGGTCGAGGTCCTCATAGCCGTTGAGGTAGCCTTCGTGAAAGCCGCCCATCTGCCGGAACAGGGCGGACGGCAGCATGAGGGCAGCCCCGGTGAGGGCCTGGAGCGGCCGCGGGCGCGACACCAGAGGATGCTCGCCGGGGAAAAATTCATAGATATGCCCCACATGGAGAAAGGGCGTGAAGGTGATGCCGCAATGCTGAAGCCTGCCGTCGGGATAGAGCAGGCGCGGCCCCACGGCGCCGACGCGGCCCTTGAAGGCGGCGAGCAGCGGGGGCAGCCAGCCCTCGGTGCAGAGGGTGTCGTTATTGAGGAAGAAGAGCATCTCCCCTGTGGCCGCCCGCGCCCCGGCATTGCAGGCCCTGGCAAAGCCCAGGTTGTCCTCCATGCGGAGCTGCCGGAAGGCCGCGCCGAAGAGCTCGCGCCCCAGCACGGGCAGCGCCTCGGGCGTGGCGTCCGTGGAGCCGTTGTCCACCACGAGGACTTCAAGGTCCGCCCCGGCGCTGTGCGCGGCCAGCGAGCGCAAACAGGCGCTGGTGAGCTCCACGAGGTTCCAGGCCGGGATGATGACGGACACGCGCATGGCGCCCTCCTGTGGGCTTCGGGTCAGGTCCGGGCGCGGGCCTCGCGCCGGTCGGCAGCCGCGGCCACGAAATTGGGCGCCCAGCAGGGCACGGCCGGGGCGAAAATATGGGTATAGGCGGCCCAGGTGCGCCGGCAGACGAGGCCGTCCACGGGCGTCGCGCCGCCTGCCTGCCGCCCCATGCCGCTGCCGCGCACAAGTTCGAGGGCCGGGGGCGGCGCCTCCGCATCGGGGAGGCAGGCCGAATAGTGGAATTCATGGCCGCGCAGCCGCAGGCCCACGGGAAAGAAGGGATTGGCGGCGCGGACCACGCCCTCCACATAGCCGAGCCCCTGCGGCCTCGGCGTCCAGACGATGCGCAGGGGGAGCGCCCCGGAGAGCGGCCAGAACACGCCGTCGCGCTCCATGCCCTGCGAAAGCAGGATCATGCCGCCACATTCCGCATAGATGGGGAGGCCTGCGCGCGACAGACGGGCCAGCCGCGTGAGCTGCGGCGAGTCGGAGAGCTCGGGCAGAAAATCTTCGGGAAAGCCGCCGCCGAGATAGAGGCCGTCGAGCCCCTCCCACAGGCCGCCCTCGCTCTCCGGCGCGTCTACAAGGGAGAGCGGCACGAGATCCGCGCCCGCAGCCGTGAGCGCGGCGAGATTTTCGGGATAATAGAACCAGAAGGCTGCGTCGCGCACATAGCCGATGCGCGGGTGCTCCTGTGGGGGCGCGGAGTTCCGGGACGCTGCGGGGGGAGGAGCGGAAAAGTGCGCCGCGTCCGGCGGGGATGTTTTCCCCGTGCTTTCGTCCTCCACGCCCGGCAGCGGCCCCGCGTTTTTCGCCGCCGTGAGCACCGCCTCCATGTCCACATGCTCGCGCACGAGCGCCGCCAGTTCATCGAGCAGGGCGTCGGCCTCCGCGCTCAGGCTGCCGCCCGTGCTGGCGATGCCCATGTGCCGCTCGGGCAGGGGATTGCGGGCCAGGCGCGGCANNGCNCCGAGCACGGGAAGCTCCAGATGCGCCGCCACCATGCGGCGGAGCGCGCCCTCGTGCCGNGGCGAGCCCACGCGGTTGAACACAACGCCGCAAAAGCGCAAGCCGGGCTCGAAATNCACAAGGCCNGACANCANCGCGACGGCGGTGCGCGTCATCTTGGTGGCGTCGAGGCAGAGGAGCAGCGGGCANGCGAGCGCNCGCGCAAGCGTCGCCGTGGAGCAGGAGCCCGCCTCGTCCAGCCCGTCATAGAGGCCGCGNTTGCCCTCGATGAGGCCGAGNCGGNNCGCATNGGCTGGCGCTGCCAAATCGAGCGNGCGNGCGAAGAGCCGGGCCAGCTCCGGCGCATCGAGAAAGAAGGGGTCGAGATTGGTGGCCGGGGTGCCCCCCGGCCCTCCGGCAGCCCGGCCGAGCCAGGCCGCGTCGATATAATCCGGCCCCTTCTTGAAGGGCTTGACGGTGAGCCCGGCCNCGTAAAAGGCCCGGCCGAGGCCGAGGCTCAGGAGGGTCTTGCCGCCGCCGCCGGACGCGGCGCTCACGCAGAGGCGCGGGTAGCGCGTGGCCGCGGGGGCCGTGTCCGGCGTGGCATNCATGCGGGCGCCTTGCCTAATGCTTGAAGGACCGCTGGCCNGTAAAGACCATGGCCACCTGGGGCACGGCCTCGTTGCAGGCCATGATGACCTCNGCGTCGCGCAGNGAGCCGCCNGGCTGGGCGATGGCCGTGACGCCCTGGGCNATGGCCACGTCCACGCCGTCCCGGAAGGGGAAGAAGCCGTCCGAGACGAGGCGCGAGCCGGGAAGNCCCCCGCGGGCCTCGCGGGTGCGCGCCCGGATGTCCGCGAGCTTTTCCTCAAGGGCCGGGTCGGNNGCGGCCTTCTGCTCCAGCTCATAGAGCGAGAGCCCGCATTCGCGGAANGCGAGGNTNTCCGCATACTTGGTCATGGCCTTGTGGATGGTGAGCTCCACGCAGCCCACGCGGTCCTGCTCGCCNGTGCCGATGGCGACCGTGGCGCCGTCGCGCGCGAAGATGACCGAGTTGGAGGTCACNCCCGCCTCCACGGCCCAGGCGAAGCGCAGGTCCGCAAGCTCCTTGCGGTCGGGCGCGCGCGCCACGACCTCCACGCCGTCNTTNGTGCGNGCCATGGCCGGCAGAAAGTCCGCATCCGTCAGGATGCGGTTCTGGAAGGATTTCTGGANGATGATGCCGCCGTCNGCNAGGCTCTTGATGTCGAGCCANGCCGAGCCCACGAGNTCCTCCAGNCGCCCGAGGCCGGGGAGCTCCATGATGCGCAGGTTCTTGCGGCCCTTGAGGATGTCCACCGCGCCCTCCTCGAAGGCCGGGGCGGCCACCACCTCGAANTAGCTCGCCGCGATGGTNTCGGCGCAAGGCTTGGTNAGCGGCCGGTTGACCACCACCGCGCCGCCGAAAGCCGCAATGCGGTCGCTCCAGTAGGCGCGGGTGACNGCCTCGGCGANGCCNCCCTCGGCNTCCNNNACCCAGGCNGCGCCGCAGGGATTGTTGTGCTTGAGGATGACCGCGGCCGGNCGNNCGGTGAGGTACTGGAGGATATTGGCGCCGTTGTCCACGTCCGTGAGATTGGTCTTGCCGGGATGCTTGCCCGCCTGGATCATCTGCGCCTCGCTCATGCGCGAGACGATGCCGTGCTTTGGCCCCCGCCAGGCGAGGCCGCCGAGCGTGGGCGAGCCTTCCCTCAGGGCGTAGAGGGCGGCGGGCTGGTCCGGGTTTTCGCCGTAGCGCAGGCCCTTTTCCTCGNNGTCNAGGGTCCAGGTGCGCTTTTCATAGACCAGGCGCTCGTCGCCGAGGATGATGGTCAGGGTGTCGGGGAAGGCATCCTTGCGGATGGTGGAATACATGGCCTTGAGGTCCGGCATGGTATGCTCCTGCGCTTNGGCGCGGCCGGACAGCGGCNNCGCCGGAAGGGGCNACCCTAGCATGAAAGCCGCCGCCGCGCCAGCGGGGCGCCCCGCGTTGACGCGGGCGGCGCGAACCTCTACAAGAAGGCGAAAGACAGGCAACACCCTGCGGGAGGTCCCCGGCGCATGGAAAAACTTCTGCTCAAGCTGGCGCGGCAGCTCGACGCCCTGGACGAGGCCTCGCTCATGTCGCTCTGGAGCAAGTACGCCACCCTGACAAGCCGCTTCGAGCCCACGCGGCGCTGGGAGGAGGGGGCCCTCGTCTTTTCGCTCATCCAGGCCAAGCGCTGGAAAAACCAGCTTTTCAACTATTGCTGGCGCGAGCAGCGCCGCCCCCCCGAAGAGCGGGGGGGAGCGCACGGGGCGGCCCACGGCGCGCCCGCCCCGGCCGCCGCAGGGAANGCGCCCGAAGGGCCCGTGCCCGGCGCGGACTTCGCCCTTGANCGGGAAAAGNCGCCGCCAGCCCCGCCGTGCCGGGTGCTGAGTTTCNGGCCCGCACGCGGCGAGGGCGAGGGCCCGGAAAAGCGCTAGGCCGGTGCAGGTGCCCCTGCGCGCCCGCGAAGCCTCTCCGCGGTTGCTGCACGGGACAAAATCCGCTACTGTACTACGGGTATTTTGTGGGTCAATTCTTGCCAGATTGACGGCGCAAGGCCGCCATACCGCCCGGGATCGTCCATGCAAACCTCCTTCATGCGCCGCAAGGGCGCGCCCAACACCATGCTCATCGTTGACGACGATGAGATGAACCGCGTCCTGCTCTCCATGATTTTCGAGAAGGACCACCCCATTCTCGAGGCGGCCAACGGCGAGGAGGCCCTTCGCATCTTCGCCGAGCACAAGGGCGAGATCTGCGCCATCCTCCTCGACGTGCAGATGCCGGTCATGGACGGCATCACCATGCTCCAAAAGCTCGCCGCCGAGCATGTCCCGGCGCGCATCCCCGTCTTTCTCATCACGGGCGAGACCAAGAGCGAGGTCATCCAGCAGGCCTATGACCTCGGGGTCATGGACGTCATCCCCAAGCCCTTTGCGCCGCCCATCGTGCAGCGACGGGTGAACTCGGTCATGGAGCTCTTCGCCGCCCGCAACCATTTTGCGGACGTGGTGGCGGAACAGACCGAGGAACTGCGCGAGCAGAACCAGCAGCTCCAGAACCTCAACATGGGCATGATCGAGGCCCTGGCCACGGCCACGGAGTTCCGCAGCGGCGAATCCGGCGAGCATGTGCGCCGCATCCACGACATCACGCGGCTCTTCCTTGAAAAGACGCCCCTGCGCGAAAAGTTTTCCGACGAGGAAATCCGCCAGATAGCGCTGGCCGCCATCCTCCATGACGTGGGCAAGATTTCCATCCCGGACGCCATCCTCAACAAGCCGGGCCGCCTCACCCCCGAGGAGTTCGCGGTCATGCAGCAGCATACCGTGAGCGGCGACGACATGCTCACCCAGATTCCGCAGCTCAAGGGCCTGCCTTTTTACGACTATGCGAGGCTCATCGCCCGACACCACCACGAGCGCTGGGACGGCAAGGGCTATCCCGACGGCCTTTCCGGGGACGCCATCCCCATCTACGCGCAGATCGTGGGCGTGGCCGACGTGTACGACGCCCTGGTGAGCCAGCGCGTGTACAAGCCGCCCTTCGAGCACGGCGACGCCGTGGACATGATCGTCAATGGCCGTTGCGGGGTGTTCAATCCCCAGCTCATGGAATATTTCCGCGAATGCGCGCCCGCCATGCGCGAGCTCTACGCGCGGCGCGCCGACTGAAAAAGGTGGACCGTCATGGATGCGACACGCAAGGAGCGGCTTATGGCCGCAGGCATCAATGTGGATGGGGCGCTTGAGCGCTTCATGGGCAATGAGTCCATGCTGGAGCGCTTTCTCGGCCGTTTTCTCGAAGAAAAGAGCTATGCGGCGCTGGCGGCCGCCGTGGCCGCCGATGACGCCGCGGGCGCCGCTGCCGCGGTGCATACCTTCAAGAGCGTCTGCGGCAGCCTTGGCTGCGACAGGATGCAGCAGCTGGCCCTCGCCCAGGAGGCGAAGATGCGCGCGGACGACTGGCCCGGAGCCAAGGCCATGATGCCCGAGCTCCAGGAGGAATATGACCGCATCTGCGCGGCGCTTCGGGGCTGAAGCCTTGGCGGGCGCCCGGTCCGGCGGCTCGGCGCGCTTGCGGAAGTGGCTCATGCCCTTCCTCTATTGCGTCACCGTGGCCTATATGGCCTTCACCGCCCTTTCCCTGCACCGTCTGGGCGCCATCACCGACCTTCTCTATCAGTATCCCTTCATCGTTTCGGGCGAGGCCGCGCAGCTGCGCACGCGCCTTGGGGAGCTCAGCCGCTCGCTGCCGCTCTTTGTGGGGCGCCCGGGCGTGGGGCAGGGCGAGGTCAATTCCTTCCTTGCCGGGCAGGCGCGCATGGGCGACGAGGCCGTGGCGCGCATCCGCGACAAGTTCCGCGGCAACGAGAACCAGCTCACCGCGCTGGTGGAGGCGCTTGCGGAATTGCGCGAGGTGCGCCGCGACTTCGTGACCGCCAATGTGGGCAAGGACGACCCCGAGGAGGTGGAGCGCGACTACGCCCGCGTGGTTTTGCCGCACTTCCGCAGCGTGGACGCCATCCTGCGCGAGATCACCTCGGGCGCGGAGGCCCGGGCGCTGGCCCTCGTGGAGGAGATGAACCACATCCGCAATGTTGCGGTGCTCGTCACCTTCGTGGTGGGCGTGATGATTCTTCTGCTCATCATGTACACCCACCGCCTCGAAAGCGCGCGCATGGCCGCGGCCGCTTACCAGGAGCGGCTCTTCCGGCTGCTCGGCGAGAATATCGACGAGGTTTTCCTCATTGCGGACGGCAAGGGCGCTCTCGACTATGTGAGCGTCAACAGCGGGCGCATCCTGGGCCTTCCCGCAACGGAATTACGCGAGGACCCGGAGCGGCTCTACGCCCTTTTCGACGCGCCCGTGGCCGAATGGCTCAGGGGGCTCGTGCGCCAGTTCCACAGCCGCCATCCCTCGGAGCGCGACGTCACCCTCCATCCCGGCGAGAACGCGGGCATGGAGCCGCGCCTCTCCTCCGGCGGGCGCTTCTTCAAGGTGCGCGTCTATCCCATCTGGGTGGGGGATGTTTTCCAGCGGAGCATCGTGGTGCTCAACGACCAGACGGAAGCCGTCAGGAGCCGTGAGGCGCTCAACGACGCGCTCCAGAACGCGCGCACGGCCAATTCCGCCAAGAGCAGCTTCCTCTCGCACATGAGCCACGAGATACGCACGCCCATGAACGCCATCATCGGCATGACCACCATCGCGCTCAGCCACATGGACAACCCCGCGCGCGTGGAGGACTGCCTCGGCAAGATTGCGCTCTCGTCCCGGCACCTTCTGGGCCTCATCAACGACGTGCTGGACATGGCGAAAATCGAGGAAGGCAAGCTCTCCATCAACCGCGAGCCCTTTGACCTCAAGGAGTCGCTGCAATCCCTCGCCACCCTCGTCATGCCCCAGGTGGAGGCGCGCGGCCTCAATTTCGACATCCTCGTCCACGACGAAGTGGTGGAGCACCTCGTGGGCGACGCGCTCCGGCTCAACCAGATATTGCTCAACCTGCTCTCCAATTCCATCAAGTTCACGCCACCCGGGGGCACGGTGGCCCTCGAGGTGAGCCAGGTGGTGGCGCGCGAGGGCGCGGTGCGCCTGCAATTCATCGTGCGCGACACGGGCATCGGCATGAGCAGCGAGGCTCTGGAGCGCCTCTACCGGCCCTTTGAGCAGGCCACGGCGGCCACGGCGGCCAAGTTCGGCGGCACGGGCCTCGGCATGGCCATCACCCAGAACCTCATCACCCTCATCGGCGGCACCATCCAGGTGGAGAGCGAGGAGGGCAAGGGCACCACCTTCACCGTGGAGCTGCCCTTCAAGGTGGAGGAGGGCGCGGCCGAGGCCCCGCGTTGCGAGCTCGGGCCCCTGTGCGTGCTCGTGGTGGACGACGACCAGGGCACCTGCGAGCACGCGGACCTGCTCCTCGACAAGATGGGCATGACCGTGAGCTGGACCCTCAACGGCAAGGACGCCCTGCGCCTGCTCCACGAGGCCCATGACCGCGGCGAGGACTTCGACATCTGCGTCATCGACTGGAAGATGCCGGACATGGACGGCAAGGAGCTCGCCCGCCGCATCCGCGCGGAAATCGGCGCCTCGCACATCATCCTCATCCTGGCTTCGGCCTATGACTACAGCGTCATCGAGGAGGAGGCCCGCGCCGTGGGCGTGGACGCCTTCATCCCCAAGCCCTTCTTCGCCTCCAGCCTCTACAATACCCTCTGCACGGTGACGCGCCGCGCCGCCCGCGAGGCCCCGGCGCAAGCGGCCGCGCAAGCCAAGGACCCGGACGCCGCGGAGGCGCCCGGCCAGCCCGAGGGAGCCCCGCAGGGCGGCATGGGCCGTTTCGACTTCAGCGATTGCCGCCTGCTCCTCGCCGAGGACAACGAGTTCAACCAGGAGATCGCCTGCGAATTTCTCGACATGGTGGGCGCCACCGTGGATGTGGCCGCCAATGGCCGCGAGGCGGTGGAGAAGTTTGAGGCCTCGGCCCCCGGAACCTATGCCTGCATCCTCATGGACGTGCAGATGCCGGAAATGGACGGCCACGAGGCCACCCGCGCCATCCGCGCGCTCCCGAGGCCCGACGCACAGACTGTCCCCATCCTCGCCATGACGGCCAACGCCTTTGACGACGACGTGGCCGCGGCGCTGGCCGCGGGCATGGACGGGCACCTCGCCAAGCCGCTGGACGTGCAGGCCATGTACCGCCTCATGGAAGAGAAGATTCGCGGCGGCCGTGGCGCATCCGGGGAGGCGACGGCGTGAGCGGGTCCGGGGCCGCACAGGATGGCGGCACGGGGGCGGCCGCAACGCTCCCCGAAGTGCTGCTCGCCTGTGTGACCGTGCCCGATGCAACGGGCGACGGGGAAAGTGCCTTCGCCCTGGCGCGGCTCCTGGTGGAACGCGGGCTCGCCGCGGGCGTCAACGTGGTGCCGGGCGTCACTTCGGTCTACCGCTGGCAGGGCGAGGTACGCGAGGCGCGGGAGCGCGTCCTGCTCGCGCAGGTGGCCGCCCCGGCCTTTGCGGCCTTTTGCGAGGCGGTCGCGGCCGCGCATCCGCATGTGGTGCCCTGCGTGCTCGGGCTCACCGTGGCGGCCGGTCATCCGCCCTTTCTCCGGTGGATTGGCGAGAACAGCGCGGCGCCAACATAAAATCTTCATCGGAAAAATTTCCGCGCACTCCGCGCGAAGCATTGCCCCGGCGGCACTCCCTGCCGCCCACAACCTAGCGAGGCATCCAATGTCCATCTATGTTTCCGGCTCCCTGGCCTTCGACCGCATCATGACCTTCCCCGGCAACTTCCAGGACCACATCCTCATGGACAAGCTGCACATGCTCAATGTGAGCTTCATGGTGGACCGCATGGAGGAGCGCAACGGCGGCTGCGCCGG
>JAAUYX010000059.1 GCA_014804905.1 Desulfovibrio sp.
ACCGAAGCGGTAGCCGTTAGCAGGCTTTGCCTGTTTACGGATAGCGACAGTGGCATCGTTGGTTGATTTTTGCGGTCACTTGCTGCTGTCTTCATCCGTAGCTTCCTTCGTCGCAACGGCTGAAGCAAGGCTGTTTTTGACGGATAATTTCGGCATTATCTGAGCAGCACAACATCACAACAAACGCGCAGGTATACTCAATCCTTCTTCCAGCAAAAAAGGCGCGCGGCCCTTGGGTCGCGCGCCTTTGCAGTTGTGGGGGCCTGAGCCCCGGAATCCGTTAGAACGCGCCGGGATTGGCCGCCACCAAGACCCAGCAGATGATGCCGACCACGCAGCCGTAGAGCAGGAAGGGCCAGAAGGTCTTGCGCATGACCTCGCCCTCGCGGCCGGAGAGGCCGACCACGGCGCAGGCGGCCACGATGTTGTGGATGCAGATCATGTTGCCCATGGCGCCGCCCACGGTCTGCGCCGCTTCGATTATCGAGCGGGGCAGGGTGAGCATGGTGGCCATATCCCACTGGAACTCGCCGAACATGAGGTCCGAGATGGTGGCCGAGCCGGTGATGAAGGCGCCGAGGCCGCCCACGAAGGCCGCGAGCAGGGGCCAGATGGCGCCGGCGGCGGCGCCCACGGTCTCGGCCAGGGCCAGCGGCATGGAGGGCGCGCCCAGCGGGTTCACGGCCGAGCCGCGGAAGATGGCGACGAGCGCCACGGCGAAGCACAGCGCGATGGTGGGCGACTTCATCTTCTGGAAGCTCTCGCTCCACGCGGCCTTGACGGCCGGGGCGGGCATCTTGTGCAGCCAGATGGTGAGCAGGGCCACGAAGATGAAGAAGGTGCCGGGGAGATAGAGATAGGTGATGCTTTCGGTGATGTCCTTGAAGCCCAGGATGTTGCTGAAGGTGATCTTCTGCGCGGTCATCCAGCCCTTGATGCCCAGTTCGGGGATGCGGGAGATGACGAGGAGGAAGCAGATGATCACATAGGGCAGCCACGCCTGGAACTGGCTCATGTGGGCCTTGAACTCGGTGCTGGTGTTCTGGCTGGCCGTGCCGGACCAGGAGGCCTCCCACTTGGAGGGGTCGCCGAAGCCCCACACATCCTTGGGCACGCAGATGCCCTGCTTGGCGCCCCAGACCACCACGGCGAGGCCGATGAGGCCGCCGAGCATGGCCGGGAACTCCGGCCCGAGGGCCCAGGCGCAGGCCACATAGGGCACGAGGAAGCAGATGGCCGCGAACACGCAGAACTTCCACGCGCGGAAGCCCGCGGCCCAGGAGCGCTCGGGGCCCCAGAAGCGGGTCATGAAGCCGAGCATGAAGATGGTGAGGATGATGGCCATGGGCCCGTGCATGAAGGTGGCCCATTCGCCCACGAGCTTGGCGAAGCCGTCAAAGCCCGCGAAGGGGAGATTCGGATCCACGCCCACGAGGGCCGCGATTTTNTCCTTGAGCAGGCCGAAGCCCACGAGGATAGGCGTGCCCACCGCGCCGAAGGAGACCGGCACGCTGTTGAACACGAGGCAGACCACGGCCGCGGCCATGGCCGGGAAGCCGAGGCCGAGCAGCAGCGGGGCGGCCAGGGCCGCAGGCGTGCCGAAGCCGGCCGCGCCCTCGATGAAGGCCGCGAAGAGGAAGCCGATGATGATGGCCTGCACGCGGCGGTCACGGCTCACGTTCTGCATGCCGTACTGGATGGTCTCCATGCCGCCGCTTTTCTCCAGCGTGTACAGGATGAGGATGGCGCCGAAGACGATGATCAGNACGCCGATGGCGATGATCACGCCCTGGATGGACAGCGCCATGAGCCGGAGGATGGAAATGTCCCAGCCGAAGATGGCGCAGACGACACAGGCGCCCCAGGCGAAGGGCATGGCCCGGGTGGCGGGCCAGCGCATGCCCACCATCAGGATGAGGGCGACCACAATGGGGATGATCGCCAGCAAGGCCAGAAATCCGATTGACATGAAAACCTCCCTCGGGACCCGGTTTGCGGCANCTGGCCCGAAGAACCTGCTGGAAGGCCGCGGGCCCCGCCCCTTCGCGCCAGCGCCGGCGAAGGAGGGTGCGCCGCGTGGGTTCGCGGGCCGATGTCAGAAAAACTCTCCAGTCCCTTATGGATAGCGTAAAGGCCCGGCAATGCGCAAGGGGCTGCGGGAATTTTTCCCGGTTCCCCGCATAATTCCCAGGGGACACGCCAAGCGCGCGGCCCGCGCGAAAAGAAGCACGGCCAGGGGCAAAAACGTGGTGCCGTCCGGCGCCATCGGGGCTGGCGCGAGTCCGGTACTTTACAGTGCTGAACAGAAATTTCCTTGCCAGGCGGCCTGAAGGATGTACCGGCTCAGGGCTTCCCGGTCCCGCTTTTCACATGACAAACATCCCTCAACCCGCTAAAAACAACGCTGGTCGAAAATCGGGGCGGATAGTGTGCCCCGCTCGCCGCACATCGGGGCACCCGTGTTACGGCATTCAGGCTGGCCGTCGGCCNGTCCTCGCACNTTCCCCTGCCTTGCCTGCGCAGCGTTCTGATACAGTGCGCNTGTAGCGCAGGATGTATTTTTCCAGAGAGTGCGGTATTAAAAAATCCAGCGTATCGCCGGGTGACGATTTGCGCAAGGTCGCTGTATGCGGCGTTATCCCGGAGATAGTGAGATTCAGTTTTTTGGGGAATTGATGAGGCAGACAGGCTTCAACAATGACCATATGCACCTGACCCTGATGCAAGCGGGAGCGCACCATGAAAACCATCGGCCTCATCGGCGGCATGAGCTGGGAAAGCACCCAGACCTATTATCGGCTGATAAATGAGCGCGTCAACGAGAGCCTGGGGGGCCTACATTCCGCAAAGATCCTGCTTTGCAGCGTGGATTTCGCCGAAATCGAGGAATGTCAGGCCGCCAACGCCTGGGAGAGGGCCGGGGCCATCCTGGCGGACGCCGGGGCGAGGCTGGAAAAGGCCGGGGCGGATTTCATCCTCGTTTGCACCAACACCATGCACAAGGTCGCGCCAGCCATTGCCAGCGCGATTACAATCCCCCTGCTCCACATCGCCGATGTCACCGCGGAGCGGCTGCGGGCCGCGAATATTTCAAAAGTTGGCCTTTTGGGAACAAAGTACACCATGACCCAGGAGTTTTACAGGGACAGGCTGGAGCAGGCCGGCATCGAGGTCGTCATCCCGGCCGGCGGGGATATTGAGCAGGTCAATGCCGTGATATTCAAGGAACTTTGTCAGGGCGTGGTGCGCGATGCGTCGCGCCGGAAATATCTTGAGGTCATTGATGACCTCAAAAGCCGCGGCGCGCAGGGCGTCATCCTGGGCTGCACGGAAATCGGCATGCTCGTTGAGCAGAAGCATGTGGATATGCCCGTGTTTGATACGACCATCATCCATGCGCAAAAAGCGGCGGACCTTGCCACGGGGCGCGCTTGAGGAAGTACGGCGGTGCAAGCCGCCCCGCGCGCATCCCGGCGCGCCAGAAGTGGCGGCACGGCCTTCGCCGGGGGCGCCGTCAGGCGCCGATGCGGCATTTTTCCCCGATGATGGGCGCCATATATTCCTGACCCGTCTCTCGGGCCTTTTGGCCGAAGCGCCGCACGGGCTCGTCCCACGGGTGCCAGGCGAGGGTGAACTTGCCGATATGCGCCGGGCAGGCCAGGCGGCTCCCCGTATCGCGCGCCGCCATGACGGCCTGCTCGGGGAACATGTGCACCCGGTCCCAGGCGCGGTTATACTGGCCCGAATCCGGGAAGATGCAGTCGAACGGCCCGTATCTGCGGCCGATTTCCGCAAAATGGCCGCCGTAGCCGCCGTCGCCGGTGAAGTACGCCCTGCCGCCGCTTCCGGCGTCGAGGGTGAAGCCGCCCCACAAGCTCTGGTTTCTCGTCAGGCCCCGGCCTGAAAAATGGTGCGCCGGGGTGAAAATGATGTGCAGCGGCCCCTCGCGCCATTCCTCCCACCAGTCGAGCTCCGTAACATTTTTCCGCCCCCAGGCGGCGAAGTGCGCCCCCACGCCCTTGCCGCAGAGGACATGCCCGAAGGCGAGGCTTTTCACCGCCGTGTAGTCGAGATGGTCCCAATGGTCATGGCTGATGCAGAGGTAATCGATAAAGGGAAAATCCTCCGCCCGGTAAGGGTTGGCGCCGGGCCAGGCGGGAATGGTGAAGGGCACCGGTGACGCGCGGGAGGAGAGGACAGGATCGATGCAGACGACCTTGCCGCCCAGCCTGAGCAGGAAGGAGGAATGACCGAGCCAGACGAACTCGCCGTCCTTCAGGGCCTGAAAATCGGGCGGCGCGGAGGGCAGGGGCGCAGGCGGGTAGCGGTCGCCGTCGCGCTCGAGAAAAAATTTCAGCCAGCCCCCGGTGGCAGCCGGCTCCCGGTTCAGCGCGGCATAGCTGTAGCTATCGGGCAGGTTGTGAAAAGCGCCGCCCCGCCAGTGAGGGGAAAGCGGCGCTGGCTCGGGGAGAGCCCCGAACTCGCGCCGCAATTTCCAGGAATACGCGCCGCCCGCGGCAAGGGCCGCTAGACCGCCCAGCACGAAGTATCTGCGTGTCATTTGCGCTCACCCCCTGTCCATTGGCCGGAAGATGCGCGCCTGAGGGAAGCCGCATCTCCCCGGAAGAAAGATATGCGGAAAATCCCGCATGGCAATGCACTGAAGGGCTAAAACTCAGGGATGCGGTCCGCTTCTTTACTGCGCGCAAAACTGCCTTTACGTCGATGAACCTGTTTTTTCCATGGCGGCTTCGTGCGCTTTCACACAAGAAGAAACCTCCGGAGCCGGTTTTCGCCGGCGCCGGAGGCGGGAGCTTTGCTGCGACGTGGTCCGGGTTCAGGCCTCACCGTCCTAGATGGCGGTGACCTTTATCTCCATGATGTCGTTGCCGTCCTTGATGATGTAGCCATAGGAGCCCTGCCATTTGGCTTTGGCCTTGGAAACGGCGTCATTTTCCGACGCCGCGTCAACAATCTTGGAAGCGGTCACAGTACCGGCAGTGCCCAGTTCGGGCTTTGCGATTTTTCCGGTCACTTTATACTTGGCCATGGTTCCCTCCTTCGGGGAGATGTGGGGTCGCGTCGTCGCAGCAAGATTCCGGCGTGAGCCCGTTTCGCGGCGCTAGTCCGCGTGGTGGAACAGCATGAAGGTGGCGATGCCGAGGAAGAACAGGATGAGGGAGCCGCAGACATGGAGCGCGATGCCGCCCACGGCCGTCCAGTAGTCATGGTGGCGGATGAGCGTGCCCATCTCATCCGTAAAGGTGGAGAAGGTGGTCAGCGCGCCCAAAAAGCCCGTGATTACCATGAGATGCAGGTAGTTGGAGGACGTGATATTACAGGCCGCGAAAATGCTGGAAACAAGGCCGATGATATAGGCGCCCAAGAAGTTGGCGGCAACCGTTCCTGGCGGGATGGCGGGGTAGAGGGCGTTGAGCCCGAGGCCGAGCAGCCAGCGGCAAGTGGCCCCGCAGGTGGCGCCGATGCCGATGGCGATGATGGAATAGACGACATGGATAGCCGAAGCGCCCATAAATCCTCCCAATGCACAGGAAAAAGGTTGCTGAAAGGCCGGCAGACGGGCGTTTTGCCGACCGCGAGACTCTTGTTCCGGGCCGGTCCTGGAAGCGCCGAAGATTATTGAACTTGTCGCGCGGTATGTCAAGCCGTGCGCAGGCCTTTTCCGGCACGATGGAGCTTTGCTTCAAGAGCGCACCCTGCACCGCGCAAAAAGGGCGCGCCCCCTTGCGGAAAGCGCGCCCCGAAGAGCCGGTCGCCCGTGCGGGCGCTAGTCCTTCTTGAGGTTTTCGGCCAAAAGCTCGGCGATGTGCTGCACCTTGATCTTCTGGCCCTTCTTTTCCGCGCCGCCCTTGATCTGCATGACGCAGCCGGGGCAGTCCACCACGAGGCGCTCGGCCCCGGTGTCCGCGATGTGCTTCAGCTTGTTGTCCATGAGCTGGCCCGAGATTTCCGGGAACTTCATGGAATAGGTGCCGCCGAAGCCGCAGCAGACCTCTTCCTCCTCGCAGGGCACATATTCGGCCGCGTCCGCGATGAGCTCGCGCGGGGCCTCCTTGACCTTGAGGCCGCGGCAGAGGTGGCACGAGGCGTGGTAGGTGACCTTTTCGCCGCTCTTCTCGAAGTCCTCGGGCTTGAGGCCCAGCTTGTCGCGCACGAAGGAGCTGAAGTCGATGATCTTGTCCGCGAAGGCCTGGGCCTCGTAGCGCTCGGGATCATTCTCCAGCAGCTTGGGATAGACATGCTTCAGGTGCGAGGCGCAGCTCGCGCAGAGCGTGACGATATAGTCGTAGTCCTTGGGGTCGAAGGCGCCGATGTTCTGCTTCGCTATCTCGGTGGAGGTCTTGCGCTCGCCCATCATCTCCACGGGGAGGCCGCAGCAGGTCTGCTCCATGGGGAAGTCCACGGCCACGTTCTTGGCGCCCATGATCTTCACCGCGGCCTCGAGCTGCTCGGGATAGATGAAGTCCTGCGCGCAGCCGCCGAAGATGGCGACC
>JAAUYX010000060.1 GCA_014804905.1 Desulfovibrio sp.
GCGCCCTCGCGGGGGCACCCCGGGCGCCTCAGGCGTCGGGCACGCGCAGGGCCACGCCCACCGGGCAGTGGTCCGAGCCGTGGCCCTCGCTCTCGATCCAGGCGTCCACGATGGCCGGGGCCAGCTCCTCGGAGACAAAGAAATAGTCGAGCCGCCACCCCACGTTGCGCGGCCGCGCCTTGGCCTTGTAGGACCACCAGGTGTATTTCTCCGGCACCTCGCCGTGGACGTGGCGGAAGGTGTCCACATAGCCCAATGCCTTGAAACGCTTCATGAAGTCGCGCTCCACGGGCAAAAAGCCCGTGTTCTTCTCATTGTCCTTGGGCCGCGCGAGGTCGATGGGCTCGCAGGCGATGTTGAAATCCCCGCAGACCACCACGGGCTTGCTCTCGCGGCACTTCTGGGCATAGTCCACGAAGGCCTCGAAAAAGCCCATCTTGTAGCCGAGCCGCTTGAAATTCCCGGTGGGGCGGCCGTCCGCGTCCAGCTCCTCGGCGCCGCCGTTGGGAAAATAGCCGTTGAAATAGTGGAACCAGGGAAATTCCAGGTGCAGCAGGCGTCCCTCGCCCTGCCAGGCCGGGTCCGGGAGCTCGTACTCGACCTTGAGCGGCTGGATGCGGCTGAACACGGCCACGCCCGAATAGCCCTTGCGCACGGTGCAGGGGTCCCACCAGGCCCGCCAGCCCTCGGGCTCGCGCACGGGTTCCGGCACCTGCTCGGGGCTCGCCTTGGTCTCCTGCAGGCCCACCACCTGCGCGTCGGTCTCGCCGAACCAGCGCCAGTCCGGCTTGGCCGAGACCGCGCGCACCCCGTTCACGTTCCAGGAAACAAGTTTGACCAGCATAACGCCTCCCCTGCCAGCATAGCCGCAGGCGGGGTACATCGGCAAGCGCGGTGCGCGCGCCTGCGGCGTTGCGGCGGCCGCGCTTTTGCGGTAAAAAAACATGGGCGGCGCGGCATCCTTCCCGGCATCTTTTCTGAGCGCCGCCTCTATGGAGGAGCATATGGAGCTTCTGCGCGTGCGGCGCGCCATCCTGAGCGTCACGGACAAGAGCGGCCTTGCGGCCTTCGCGGCCTTTCTCGCCAGCCGCGGCGTGGAACTCGTCTCCACGGGCGGCACGCAAAAAATGCTCGAGGCCGAGGGCCTGCCCGTCACGGCGGTGAGCACGGTGACGGGCTTCCCGGAAATCCTCGGCGGCCGCGTCAAGACCCTGCACCCGAAAATCCACGCGGGCATCCTCGCCAACAAGGACGACCCGCTGCATATGGACACCCTGGCGGAAAAGGGCATCCGGCCCTTTGACCTCGTGTGCGTCAACCTCTACGACTTCGCGGGCGCGGTGGAGCGCCGCCTTTCGCTCGAACAGGCCGTGGAGGAGATTGACATCGGCGGCCCCTGCATGTTGCGCGCCGCGGCCAAGAACTTCCACAGCGTGCTCGTGGTGCCCTCGCCCCAGTGGTACGGGCCGGCCATGGAGGAGCTGGGCAGCCACGACATGTGCGTGGGCCTGGAGTTCCGGCAGCTCATGGCCTCGCGCGCCTTTGAGGCGACCTCGCGCTATGACGCGCTCATCGCCTCATACCTCCGGCCATCGGCCTAAGCGAGGGGTGTCATTCCCAAACCGGAAGGCAATCTCCAGGGGCTCAAGCCCAGCCAGCTCACGGCCCTGAACCGGCTCTTCAACCGCCGCTTCCCGGCCGCGGATGTCTATACCGTTGACCAGGCGCGGGAGCTGGCCCTGCTCTCGCGCTCGCTGGGGCGGCAAATCGGCCTCGTCATCGACCGCAAGGGCCGCGTGCGCATGGTCATCGTGGGCACGCCCGGCGGCATCCTCATTCCCGAGCTGCCGCGCGGCCGCGGCGCACAGGGTGCAGGCGAGGAAGCCGCGCCCGGGGAGGGGCAGCGGCTTCGGCCCAACCGCCCGGGCCGTCCTTCCGCCCGCGCCGCCGTGCGCTCTGCCCCGGCCTCGCGCCTGCGGGGCCTCAGGCTTTTGCACACCCATCTCTCCCCCGAGGGCCTCACGGAAGAGGACCTCATGGACCTCCTCTTTCTCCGGCTGGACGCCATCATCGCGCTTTCCGTGAACCCGGAGGGCGAGCCCGTGCGCTGGCAGGCGGCCACGCTGGCCCCGGAGGGCCCGGCCGCGCCCGGAACGGCGCCCTGCCAGGTGGACGAGCCGCGCCCCTGGGACAGGACGACCGCGGATTTCGCCGCCCGCGCCGCGGACATCGAGGCCGCGCTCTCGGCGCTTCCCGCGGCCCCGCAGTCCCGTGAGGCCGATAGTCCGGCCACGGCCGGTCGCGCCCTGCTCGTCTCCGTGGCGCCCGAGCCCCGCGCCGTGCAGGAGCAGCGCCTCAACGAGCTCGCGGAGCTCGCGCGCACGGCGGGGCTTGCCGTTTGCGGCCGCATCATCCAGCGCGTGGCCCGGCCTGACCCGCGCTCCATCCTCGGCAAGGGCAAGCTCGCCGAGCTGGAGGTCATCGCGCTGCGGGAAAATGCGGACATCCTCGTCTTTGACGGCGAGCTTTCCCCGGCGCAGGTGCACAATCTCGCGGACATCACCGAGCGCAAGGTCATCGACCGCACCCAGCTCATCCTCGACATCTTCGCCCAGCACGCGGCCTCGCGCGCAGGGCGCCTCCAGGTGGAGCTCGCGCAGTTGCGCTATGTGCTGCCGCGCCTCGCCGGGCGCAACCGCGCCCTTGACCGGCTCATGGGCGGCGTGGGCGGCCGCGGGCCGGGCGAGAGCCGCCTTGAGACGGACCGCCGCAAGGTGCGCGAGCGCATGACGCGCCTCAATCAGGAGCTGGAAAAACTCCGCCGCCGCCGGGGCCTCGCGCGGCGCGGGCGCCGGGACATTCCGCAGGCAGCGCTCGTGGGCTACACCAATGCGGGCAAGTCCACCCTGCTCAACACGCTGACGCGCTCCCGGGTGCTCGCGGAAAACCGCCTCTTCGCCACGCTGGACCCGGCCACGCGGCGCCTGCGCGTGCCCGGCGAGCGCGAGGTGGTCATCGCCGACACGGTGGGCTTTATCCGCAACCTGCCGCGCGAGCTCATGGACGCCTTTCGCGCCACGCTGGAGGAGCTCGCCGCCGCGGACTTTCTCGTGCATGTGGCCGACGCCTCGCACCCGGACCTGCTCCAGCAGATCGCCTCGGTGGAGACCATCCTCGAGGAGCTCGGGCTCGCCGCCGTGCCGCGCGTGCTCGCGCTCAACAAGTGGGACCGCCTCGCCGAACCGGCGCGGGAGGAACTGCGGGCGGCCTTTCCCGGCGCCATCCCCATTTCCGCGCGCACGGGCGACGGGCTCGACGCGCTTTTCCGCTGGCTCGAGCGGGAGCTCGCGCTCAAGCGGGCGCTCCCGCCCTTGCGGGACGAGCTCGACGAGGATGCGGAGGAGGGCGCCGGAGCGCCCGAACCCGCCTCCGGGCCTGTCTTTCCGCTCCAGTAGGGGGCCGCTCCAGTAGGGGGCCGCTCCAGTAGGGGGCCGCTCCAGTGAGAGGCCCNGAGAGCCGCTGCTTGCCATTGGGGGCGCCGCGGCATATGGTATAGCTTCCACACTCGCGCCGCGCCGGGCCAATGGCAAGCAGGGGCGGCCCAGCAAAGGAGTCGCCATGCGTCCCGCATCCTGCGGCATCGCGCCGGAAGGCTGGCCCTTCATCGGGCTTTTCGCGTTCACGAGCCTGATTCTCGCCGTCATCGGCTGCTGGCCGGGGGCCCTCCTCTGCTGGCTTTGCACCCTCTTTTCCCTCTACTTCTTCCGCGACCCGGANCGCGTGGGCCCGGTCTCGCCGGACCTTGCCGTGAGCCCGGCGGACGGCCGCGTCATCCGCATCGAGAAGCGNGCCGAGCCCTTCAGCGGCAAGGAAGTTACCTGNATCAGCATCTTCATGAACCTCTTCAGCGTGCATGTGAACCGCGTCCCCGTGGCCTGCACCGTTGACGAGGTGCGCTACTGGCCGGGCAAGTTCTTCAACGCCTCGCTGGACAAGGCCTCCACGGACAACGAGCGCTGCGGCTGGCGCCTCGCCGACGAGAACGGCCAGGCCTGGACCATGGTGCAGATCGCGGGNCTCGTGGCCCGGCGCATCGTCTGCCGCGCNGAGCGCGGNGACCGCCTCGGCCGCGGCGAGCGCGTGGGCCTGATCCGCTTCGGCTCCAGAGTTGACCTTTACCTGCCCGAAGGCTATGTTCCGGCGGTGCATCTGGGCGACAAGGTCTTTGCGGGCGAAAGCCCCATCGCCCGCCGGGACGGGGAGTGACCGTCCCGTCCGCCCCACAGGGTCAACGCATGGACAAAGCCCAACCCAAAAAGCCCGCCCGCGGGGCCTATCTCCTCCCCAACATGCTCACCACCCTGAGCATGTTCCTGGGCTTTTTGTCCATGGTCTGGGCCGGGCAGGGCCGCTTCGAGCCCGCGGGCATGGCCATCCTCGCCTCGGCGCTCATGGACGGCCTTGACGGCAAGGTGGCCCGGCTCACCAACACGGCGAGCGAGTTCGGTGTGCAGTACGACTCCCTCGCCGACCTCGTGGCCTTCGGGCTCGCCCCGGCCATTTTGCTCTGGCATTGGCAGCTCTGCAATTTCGGGCGCGTGGGCGTGGCCGCGGCCTTCATCTTCGCGGCCTGCGGGGCCTTGCGCCTCGCGCGCTTCAACGTGAGCACGGCCGTCACGGGCAAGCGCTTCTTCATGGGGCTGCCCATCCCGGCGGGCGGCTGCACGGTCGTCACCTTCATCTTTTTCGCCGCGCTCTTCCCCGAGGCGCTGAACACGCTGACGCCCTACGCGGCCCTCGTGCTCGCCGTGGCCGTGGGCGTGCTCATGGTGAGCCGGGTGCGCTATTTCTCCTTCAAGGAATACGACATCCTCACCGCGCACCCGGTCAGGAGCATGCTGGCCTTCCTCTTCCTGCTGGCGCTCGTGGTCTCCGCGCCGCGCGTATTCGGCTTTGTCTACTGCGCCCTCTACATTGCGGGCGGCCTCGTCTATACCTTCTACATCCTCCCGCGCCGCGACCGGAAGCTCATGCGCTCGCTGGCCACGCAGGATGAGTGACCGCCCGGCACGGCGCGCATGACCGGGAGCGCACGGCTCCCCCGGCCGGGGCAAGAAAAGCGCGCCCCATCCTACCGCCTTGGAGGCATCCCATGTCTGATCGCGTCTACTTCTTCGACACCACCCTGCGCGATGGCGAACAGTCGCCCGGCGCGACCATGAACTTTCAGGAAAAGCTGCGCCTCGCGCACCAGCTCGAGGTGCTGGGCGTGGACATCATCGAGGCGGGCTTCCCTGCCTCCAGCCCCGGCGATTTCGAGGCCGTGCGCGCCATCGCCGCCCAGGCCGGGCCGGACGTGCAAATCGCGGGCCTCGCCCGCTGCGCCGAGCGGGACATCGACCGCTGCTGGGAGGCCGTGAAGGTGGCGGCGCGCCCGCGCATCCACACCTTCATCGCCACGTCGCCCCTGCATATGGAATTCAAGCTGCGCAAGACGCCCGAGGAGGTGCTGGAGCTCGCCCGCGCCTCGGTGGCGCGCTGCGCCTCCTACACGCCCAATGTGGAATTTTCCTGCGAGGATTTTTCCCGCTCGGACCTCGACTTCGTGTGCAGGGTGGTGGAGGCGGCCATCGACGCCGGGGCGACCACCATCAACCTGCCGGACACCGTGGGCTATGCCCAGCCCGAGGAATTCGCGGCCAAGGTGCGCTATGTGATGGAAAACACGCCCAATAGCGGCAAGGCCGTTTTCAGCGTGCATTGCCATGACGACCTGGGCCTCGGGGTCGCCAACACGCTGGCGGCCCTGCATGTGGGCGCGCGTCAGGCAGAGGTGGCGCTCAACGGCATCGGCGAGCGCGCGGGCAACGCGGCCCTGGAGGAAGTGGCCATGGCCCTCCATGTGCGCCACGACTACTACGGCCTTGAGGACAACATCAAGACCGAGCAGCTCTATCCCTCGTGCCGCCTGCTCTCCATCATCATCGGCCAGCCCATCCCCATCAACAAGGCCATCACCGGCGCCAACGCCTTCGCGCACGAGTCGGGCATCCATCAGGACGGGATGCTCAAGCACCGCGAGACCTATGAGATCATGACGCCGCAGGCCGTGGGCCGCAGCGCCACGCATCTTGTCATCGGCAAGCATTCGGGCAGAAACGCCGTGCGCAGCAAGTTCGAGAGTCTGGGCTACAAGCTCGACGACGAGCAGCTCAATCAGGTGTTTGAGGCCGTCAAGGCGCTGGCCGACCGCAAGAAGCAGCTCCACGACGAGGACCTCATGGCGCTCGTCCAGCAGGAGGTCTACCGCATCCCGGACCGCCTGTGCCTCCGGCATGTGAGCGTGCAGAGCTCCGACGCGGGCGGCGTGCCGCCCACGGCGGCCGTGCTCATGGACGTGGCCGGGGAGGAAAAGAGCGGCGCGGGCTTCGGCGCCGGGCCCATCGATGCGCTCTACAATGTCATCGCCGATCTCGCCGGCCGCCAGCCCGAGCTCGAGCAATACTCCATCAACGCCATCACCGGTGGCACGGACGCGCTCGGCGAGGTGACGGTGCGCCTGCGCGAGAACGGCCTTTCGGTGGTGGGCCGCGGCAATCACCCGGACATTCTCGTGGCCAGCGCCAGGGCCTTTGTGGACGCGCTCAACAATCTCGCCAAGCGCGAGGCCGAGGGCGAGCGCGTGCACTCGCAACATTCGTAAACCTACGGAGTCCCCGCCCCTGTGGTGGAGGTCATGCACAAAAAAAGGAGCCGGGTTGTCCAGCGCTGACGGAATTTCCACTTTCCGTCTGGAGCGAAGCGAAAGACGGGTGCTCGTGCCGGAAGCATCCTAAAAAATAAGATTTTTTGCTGCTTGCAAGGAAGATAAAAATTTTCGCAGGGAGTGTACTTAAGTACTCGACCAAGAAAATTTTTCTCTGACGCAGCAAGCAGCAAAAAGGCTGTTTTTGACGGATAATTTCGGCGTTCAGACGGCAAGCGCACATGCGCTGCCGCCGCCCAACGCAGCTGCACAATCAGGCCAAAGGAAGACACCATGCCCAGAACCCTCGCCCAGAAAATCCTCCAGCGCCACACGGACGAGCCCGTGGAGGACGGCGCCATCGTGCAGTGCCGCGT
This sequence comes from Desulfovibrio sp., assembly GCA_014804905.1. Taxonomy (GTDB): domain Bacteria; phylum Desulfobacterota; class Desulfovibrionia; order Desulfovibrionales; family Desulfovibrionaceae; genus Desulfovibrio. Next base: position 7,123 of record JAAUYX010000060.1, read on the forward strand.
CTCCATGGTGCTTGCCAACGACATCACCGGGCCGCTCGCCATCAAGTCCTTCCGGGGCATGGGCGCCGAGCGCGTCTTTGACCGCGACAGGATCGCGCTCGTCATGGACCACTTCACCCCGCAGAAGGACATCGACTCCGCCAACCAGGTGCTCATCAGCCGCCGCTTCGCCGAGGAGCAGGAGATCACCCACTACTACGAGGGCGGCAACTGCGGCGTGGAACACACCCTTTTGCCCGAGCTCGGCCTCGTGAACCCCGGCGACCTCGTCATCGGCGCGGACAGCCACACCTGCACCTATGGCGGCATCGGTGCCTTCGCCACGGGCATGGGCTCCACGGACATCGCCGCGGCCATGGCCCTGGGCGAGACNTGGCTCAAGGTGCCNTCCACCATNCGCGTNGAGTATGCGGGCGAAATGTCCCGCTGGATGCGCGCCAAGGATTTGATGCTCCTGCTCATCGGGCGTATCGGCGTGGACGGCGCGCTNTACAAGGCGCTGGAATTCGGCGGCCCGGTCATCGCNGCCCTCGGCGTGGAGGGGCGCCTCACCATGGCGAACATGGCCATCGAGGCCGGCGCCAAGGTGGGCCTCTTCCCCGTGGATGCGGTGACGCTCGCCTGGTGCGCGGAGCGCGGCCACCAGGTTGCCCCGGACCTCAGGGACGGCCTCGCNGCGGACCCGGACGCGAAGTATGACGAGGTNCTNCACATGGACGTGACCGGGCTCGAGCCCGTGGTGGCCTGTCCGCACCTGCCCTCCAACGTGGTGCCGGTTTCGGANGTGAAGGANGTTCCCATCCACCAGGTGGTCATCGGCTCCTGCACCAATGGCCGCATCAGCGACATGCGCGACGCCGCCGANGTGCTNCGCGGCCGCAAGGTGGACAAGAAGGTGCGTTGCATCGTGCTCCCCTCCACNCCGGAAGTGTGGAAGGCCTGCCTCGCCGAGGGCCTCATGGAGGTCTTCATGGACGCGGGCTGCATCGTGGGNCCCTGCACCTGCGGNCCNTGCCTCGGCGGCCACATGGGCATCCTCGGCACCGGCGANGCGGCCGTGACCACCACCAACCGCAATTTCAAGGGCCGCATGGGCACNCTGGACTCGCAGCTCTATCTCGCGAGCCCCATTGTGGCNGCNGCCAGCGCCGTGGCGGGCAAGGTGGCNGGGCCNANCGAAATTGGTCTCTAGTTGGAAATTTTTCAAATTTCCAACCATACGCGCTGTCGTTTCGCGGAAACAACGCGGTGTTTCCGCTCACTTTGCGTTGCTGTCCATTTGCGTAAGCAGGCTTTGCCTGCAACGCAAACGCCCTTTCAGGGCGGCCTTCGGCTGGCGGCGCGGGCGCTCATGAATGAGCGCCGGGCAGCCTGCCATAAATGCCAGGCTGCNCCGAAATTGGCCTCACACAGGCCCCGAGCACAAAGAGGAGAAAAATACCCATGATATACAAAGGAAAAGTCCACAAGGTGGGCGAACATGTGGATACGGACGCCATCATCCCGGCGCGCTTCCTCGTCACCGCGGACCCGGTAAAACTGGGCGAGAACTGCATGGCCGGCCTTGAGGAGGGCTGGGTGGCCCGCGTGAACAAGGGCGACATCCTCGTGGCCGGGCGCAANTTCGGCTGCGGCTCCTCNCGGGAGCACGCGCCNCTCGCCATCCTCGGCGCGGGGATGCCCGTGGTCGTGGGGCACAGCTTCGCGCGCATCTTCTACCGCAACGCCTTCAACATGGGCCTCCCGCTCATGGAAGTGGGCGACGCCATGGACGCCATCAACGACGGNGACGAGCTCGAAATCGACACCGCCACGGGCCGCATCCGCGACCTCACCAANGGCGCGGAGATCGTCTGCCCGCCCCTGCCGGAATCCATGAGCNNNATNCTCGAAAGCGGCGGCCTTGTGGGCTATGTGAAACAGCGGCTCGAGGGGAAATAGGCATGGACGCACGCATCTGCCTCTTGCCGGGNGANGGCATCGGCCCGGAAATCCTCGCCCAGGGCGTGGCCGCGCTCAAGGCCGTGGCNAAGCGCTTTCACCATGAGTTCAGCTTTGTGGAGGCGCTCATCGGCGGCGCGGCCGTGGANNNGTGCGGCGAGCCGCTCCCCGCGGAGACCGTGACCAGATGCCTCGAATCCGCTGCGGTCTACTTCGGGGCCGTGGGCGGTCCCAAGTGGGACAATCTCCCCCGGGCCCAGCGGCCGGAGCGCGGCATCCTCGGCATCCGCAAGGCGCTCGGGCTCTTCGCCAATCTCAGGCCCGCCNTGCTCTTCCCCGAGCTTGCCGGGGCCTGCCTGCTCCGGGCGGACATCGCGGCGCGCGGGCTCGACCTCATCGTGGTGCGCGAGCTCACGGGCGACGTCTATTTCGGCGAGCCGCGCGGACGCGAAATGCGCGACGGCCTGCGCACGGGCTTCGACACCATGCTCTACAACGAGGAGGANGTNCGNCGCATCGCCAAAGTGGCCTTCGAGACGGCGCGCGGGCGGCGCAAAAAGGTCTGCTCCGTGGAAAAGAGCAATGTGCTCGAGACCTCGCGCCTCTGGCGGGAAGTGGTGGAGGAGACGCACCGGGANTATCCGGACATCGAGCTNTCCCACCTCTATGTGGACAATACCGCCATGCAGCTCGTGCGCGACCCCTCGCAGTTCGACATCATCCTCACGGGCAACCTCTTCGGGGACATCCTCTCGGACGAGGCTGCGGTCATCACNGGCTCNCTCGGGATGCTGCCCTCGGCGTCGCTCGGCGCGGGCGNCCCCGGCCTCTTCGAGCCCATCCACGGCTCCGCGCCGGACATCGCGGGCGAGGACAAGGCCAATCCGCTGGCGACCATCCTTTCCGGGGCCATGCTGCTCCGGCTCGGGCTGCACCTNNCNGNGGANGCCGACTGCATCGAGGCAGCGGTGCGCCGCACCCTCGCCGACGGTTTCCGCACCGCCGACATCATGGAGCCGGGCAAGACCCTCGTGGGCTGCGCGGCCATGGGCGCGGCCGTGTGCGAGCGCATTGCGGGCTGAGGCCGTGCGCGTCCTGCTCGGCTGCGTCAACAGCGGCGTTTCGCTGGTGGGCTATGACCTCGCCCGGCGCGCGCCCTTCTGGTACTGCCCGGGCAATGTGCTCCGCGCCTGCGGCGTCTGCGCGCACCGGGGCGCGCTGTGGGTGGCTACGGACAATGTGGTGCAGCGGCTGGACGCAGCGGGCGTCGCCCTGCTGCCGCTGCCGGGCCCGCACGAGAACCTCGCCCACAGCGTGAAGCCGCTGGACTTCGCGGGCGGCGAAGCGCTGGGCGTGGCCGACACGGGCAATTCGCGCGTGCTCGTGCTCGGCGGCATGAAGGCCCTCTTCTCCCTCTCGCCGCTGGAGGGCTGGCTGGAGGCGGCCGCGGCGGACGGCTCCGAGGCTGGCGGCGATGCGGGCCGCGTGCTGCCGCCGGACGCCATCCACCTCAATGACTTCATCAGCTGGAAGGACGGCCTGCTCGTCTCGGCCTTCAACTACCAGCCTTTCGCGGGCCTGAAGCGCGATTTCCCCTCGTGGCAGGCCGAGGGCCTGGGCGTGCTCTTCCACCTGCGCCGCCACGAGGGGCGCACCGTCGCGCGCGTGGCCGCCTCGGGCCTCGACTGCCCGCATTCGCTGACGCTATGGGAGGGCGCGGTCTATTGCTGCTCCTCAGCACGGGGCATGTTCTTCCGCTATGTGGAGGACGGCCACGGAAACCTGCGCGAGGATGCGCGCTGGCCCGTGACCGAAAGCCACTTCCTGCGCGGGGCCCTGCGCGTGGAGGGCGGCTGGCTCCTGGGCGGCTCCTCCCGGCGGCACCGGGAGGACGGGGGCGGCATGTGCCTCTTTTTGCTCCATGACGACGGCCGCGTGGAGGAGCTTTCGCTGGGCGGCCCCGGCGAAATCTATGACATCCTCCCCTGGGACGGGACCCTCATGCCCGGCATCTGCGCCATGCTCGCCAGCCGTCCCCTCCTGGACCTGCCGGGGGACTTCCCGCCCCGCTGCGTGCTGCCGAGGGAATACGCGGACTGACGCGCCCGGCATACCGCATTTTCACAGGACAAAAGGCCCCCGGAGGAGTCCGGGGGCCTTTTTCCGTGCGACGGCGCAGCGCTACAGCACGCGGTAATAGACCGCGGGCTCGCGCAGGAGGCCCGCGTCGGCGGCGCGCCTGAGGGCGCCGCTCATGGCGCGGGCCGTGGTTTCGTGGGTCATGAACACGAGCGGAAGGCCGCTCGCTCCCTCTCCCGCCTTCTGAATCATCTGGGCCACGCTGATGCCCTCGGCCGCCATGCAGCCCGAAATGTCGCGCAACACGCCCGGCGTGTCCTCCACCATGACGCGCACATAGTAGGGCGAGCGCCAGTCCTCGGGGGGCACGATGGCCGCGCGCTCGAGCTCGCCCTCGGCAAAGCCGGTATTGTTGGGCCGCTCCTCCCGGGCCACGGCCATGAGGTCGGCGAGCACGGCCCCTGCCGTGGGCAGGCTGCCGGCGCCGCGGCCGTGGAAAAAGAGCGGGCCTGCGGCGTTGGCGTCCACGCGCAGGGCATTGTAGGCGCCGCCCACGCGCGCGAGCAGATAGGTATGGTGGACGAGCGCGGGGAACACCCCGGCCTCGAGCCGCACCCCTGCGGCCGCCCCGTCCTCCGCCTGGGCGAGGCGCGCCTGGCCGATGAGCTTGATGCGGTAGCCGAATTCCCGCGCAAAGCGGATGTCCAGCGCGGCCATGCCGCGGATGCCGCGCACGGCGAGCGCCGCATAGGGATAATCCACGCCCCAGGCCAGCCGGATGAGCAGCACGAGCTTGTGCGCCGCGTCGTGGCCGTCGATGTCCAGGGTGGGATCGGCCTCGGCGAAGCCCAGTTCCTGCGCCTGGCGCAGGGCCTCGTCGAACTCGACGCCGCTGGAGGTCATCTCGGAGAGGATATAGTTGCTCGTGCCGTTCAGGATGCCCATGAGCGACTCGATGCGGTTGCCCACGAGGCTCTCCTTGAGGGCCTCCACCACGGGGATGGCCCCGGCCACGCTGGCCTCGTAGCGCAGGATGCGCCGCTTTTTCCGCGCCAGCCGGAAGAGCGCGAGCCCGTCCTCGGCGAGCAGGGCCTTGTTGGCCGTGACCACATGCTTGCCGTGCTCAAGGGCGTCCGCGATGATGCTCCTGGCGGCGTCGATGCCGCCCATGAGCTCCACAAGCACGTCGATCTCCGGGTCATTGACGAGCCGGGCCGGGTCGGTGGTGAGCTCGGCACCCGCGGGCAGCGGCACCTCGCGGGCCTTGCTGGCGTCGCGCACGAGCACGGCGCGGATGGCCATGTCCCGGCCCGTGCGCCTGCGGATGATGTCGGCATTGTCAACGAGCAGGCGCGCGAGGCCGCCGCCCACGGTGCCGAAGCCGGCCAGTCCCACGCCCAGGGGGCGCGTTTCGCTGTTCCTTGTCATTGGTCTTACTGTTGCGTTAGTACCCTCGCCGCAGACGTGTCGTCG
>JAAUYX010000061.1 GCA_014804905.1 Desulfovibrio sp.
CCCGCGAGACCCGCACCACCAACTACGAAATCAACAAGGAAGAGCACCAGATCATCGCCAATGTGGGAGATTTGCGCCGCCTGACGGTTGCGGTTATCATTGATGGGTCGTATGAAAAGGCGGAGGGCGCGTGGAACTTCGTGCCCCGCAAGCCTGAGGAACTGGACCGGGTGCGTCAGCTCGTGTCCAACGCGGTGGGCCTGAACACCACCCGCGGCGACTCTCTGGAAGTGAGCTCGGCCCCGTTCAACGATTCCGAGCCGCCCCACGAGCCCAACTTCGCCGAGGTGCTGGCCGACTACGCCGAACGCCTGGGCAAGCCCCTACTCAACGCGCTCCTGGCCTTCCTCTTCCTCATGCTGGTGGTGCGCCCCGTGGTGCTCGCCCTCATCCGGCCCAAGGTCGAGGCGGGCGAGATGGTCGAAGGCCTTGAGGGCCTGCCCTCCGCCGAGGAGCAGCTCGCGCTCTACGAAGCCCTCGAGGAAGCCGCCAAGGCCGACGAGGAAGAGCCGGAAGCCATCGACGAGGAAGAAGAGGAGCTTATCTTCAAGGACATCGAAGCTCTCAAGGCGCACATCTTCACCCTCTCCGACAACCACATGGAGCAGGTGGTGAGCCTGGTGCGCGGCTGGATGCAGAAAGATGAAGCAAGAGCCTAAAGCAAAGGCGTTATCTGCCGGCAAGAGCGGGAGCAGTCCCGCTCTTGCCGACATCCGGGCCATACGCCTGGCGCAGAAAGCCACCAACCAGCGGGTGGAGGAGCTCAAGCTCCGCCTGTTCCGCATGACGGAACAGCACATGGATCAGGCCGTGAGCCTGATCCGTCGCTGGCTTAAGGACCCGGAGCGCTAGGCGCTGCGGCGAGACACAGAGGTAATGCGGGATTGGGAAGGCCCGCTGTACACTGCAGATGAGGGACATTCCAGATTCCGTCTGGAGCGAAGCGCAAGACGGATGCTGGTGCCGGAAGAATCCTAAAAAATAAGATTTTTTGCTGCTTGCAAGGAAGATAAAAATTTCCGCAGGGAGTGTACTCAGGTACTCGACCAAGGAAATTTTTATCTGACGCAGCAAGCAGCAAAAAGGCTGTTTTTGACGGAGACTTGCGGCATTAAGAAAGCGGCAAGAAGCCGCGCCGCATCATCAGGGCATGTACGGCAAAGCCATCGGGAAAGGAGTCACGAAGATCATGGAACTGACCGGCCAGCAGCGCATCGCGGTCCTCCTGCTCGCCATGGGCGACAAGTTCACCGCCGACGTCTTCAAGCGCATGGAGCGTCAGGAAATCGCCGACGTCTCCAAGGCCATCGTGGAGCTCGGCCCCGTGCCGCGCGAGACCGTGGAGGAAGTGCTGCGCGACTTCCACGAATCCCTGGTGGAAGGCGTAGACATGATTTCCGGCGGCACGGATACGGCCAAGCGCCTCCTTTCCCGCAACCTGGACCCCGAAACCGCCAAGTACGTCATGGATACGCTGGCGCTGGACACCGGGCCCGCGCCCTTCCGCGACCTCGAGCAGGTGAGCCCGCGCCTGCTCTCGCAGATTTTGCGCAACGAGCATCCGCAGACCCTGGCCCTCATCATGGGCCACCTCCACCCGGACCAGGCCGCCAATCTCCTGACGAGCCTGCCCGCGGGCGTGCGCGCCGAGGTGCTCACCCGCCTCGCCAAGCTCGAGTCCGTGCCGGAAGAAATGCTCATGGAGGTGGACAAGGTGCTCACGAGCCAGCTCATCGCCATGGGCGGCAAGGAGGGCAAGAAGGTGGGCGGCGTGCAGTCCGTGGCCGAAATCCTCAACGCCGTGGACCGCGCCACCGAGGAGGAGGTCCTCTCGGAAATCGAGGAGGAATCCGCCCAGATGGCCGAGGACATCCGCAACCTCATGTTCGTTTTCGAGGACTGCAAGAATATCGACGACAAGGGCGTGCGCGAGCTGCTCAAGGAAGTGTCCAACGAGGTGCTCACCCTGGCCCTCCGCGGCGCGAGCGAGGATTTGCGCGAAAAGTTCTTCAAGAACATGTCCGAGCGCGCGGGCAACATGATACGGGAAGAGCTGGAATTCATGGGCCCCACCAAGATTTCCGACGTGGAGGCCGCGCAGCAGAACATCGTCAAGGTGGTGCGGCGCCTGGAGGCGGAAAACAAGGTGGTGGTCAGCCGGGGCGGCGGCGATGTGTTCGTCTAGGCCCGACGCCTTCACGGGCGCTTCCCCTCTGCGCCCGGAAAAGAAAGCCTTTTTGCCCCTGCCGGGCGCGGTTGAACTCCGCGCCTGCGGCGAAAAGGCTTTTTTGCGTGCGAAAAACCATCGCGCCGGGCGCTCCGCCGCCCTCACGGCATAAACATCAGCACGGGTCAGGGGCATGGCTTCCGAGCAGTTGCGGAAAAAATGGGGCACCATCTTCATGGGCGAGCGCGAAGCCACGGTGGAGCAGCTCGACGCCATGCAGGAGCCCATGCGCCGCGAAAAGCTCAAGCAGGAGCAGGAAGTCGACTACATGGAGCGCGTGCGCGCCCGCGCCGCGGAACGCGCCAAGGAAATCCTCGGCGCGGCCTACGCCGAGCGCCTGAAGGTGCTGGAGGAGGCCAAGGCCGAGGCCCTCGCCCAGCGCAAGGAAACGGCCGCCCAGTGCGCGGCCCTGAAGGCCGAGGCCGAGGCGGCGCGCAAGGAGGCGGCCGCCGAGCTCGCCCGCGCCCAGGCCGAGCGCGAGGCCGCGGTGCGCGTGCGCGAGGCCGCCCACGGCGAGGGCTATCAGGCGGGCATGGATGAGGCCGGGCAGGAACTGCGCGAATTTAGGGCCGAGCTCGGGCAATCCCTGGGCGCGCTTCTGCGGGCCATAGCGGGCCAGCGGGCCGACCTTGCCGCCGCGTGGCGCGAGGAGCTCGTGGAGCTCACGCAGGAGGCCGTGGCCGCGGGCACCGGCCATGTGCTCAGCGCGGACCACGCGGAACTCTTGCGCGCGCTGGTGCTCAAGGCCGTGGGCCTTCTGGAGGACCGCTCCACCATTGTGGTCCGCGTCAATCCGCAGGACGAGGCCGCGGTGGGCGACATGTTCGCGGCAGCGCGCGAGCGCGCCCCGGAGCTTGCGCAGTGGATCGTCAACGGCGACGAGCGCATGGAGCCCGGCGGCCTCGTGGCCGAGAGCGGCAGCGGCAGCGTGGACTGCCGCCGCGAGCATTACCGCGAAATGGTGGATTCCATCCTCGCGCACCTGACGCTCCCGGAACGCGAGGGCGAAGCCGAGGCCGACGAGGCCATCGACGCGCTGGTGGAACACGAGACCGCGCGCATGGCCGAGCTGGCGCCGCCGCCGGAACCGGCCATTGAGCCCGCCCCGGCGGAGACCGTCGCGGCCGTGCCGGCCACGGAGGACGCGCCGCCTGAAGCGGCAGGCGCCGCTGCCCCGGAAGCGGCGGTCGCTCCGCAGGCGCCAGTGCCCCCCCAAGCCCCTCCACAGGCGCAGGGAGGACCACAGCCCGCGCAGCAACAGCCCGTCCCGCCCCAAGCTCCACCGGAGGCGGCGCAGGCCCCGGTGCCGCCTCCTCCGCCTCCCGCGCCGGAACCGGACCTGCCGGCGCCGGAATTTTTCGAGGACGAGGAGATCGACCTCTCCAACTTGCCGCCCGACGACATCGACATGGAGCCGGTGCCGCAAGCCGCGCCCCAGCCCGCGCCGCAGGCTGCAGGACAGGCGGCCGCGCCCACGTCAGCGCCGCAGGCACCTCCTGATGCGCAGCAGACTCCCCCGGCTGCGCCGCAGTCTCCCCCGCCTGCCCCGGACGCCATGCCGGACGAGGCGGCAGCCGACGACGGCCTTGCCTGGCTGCCACCCCTGGGCGACGGCACGGACGCCGACGATCGGGCGGCCGCCAAGGCCAACCCGAGCCTTGCGGAGCTGGAGGAAGAGCTTTTTCCGGTTGACGCGCCGGAAGGCGCGCCCGACGACCTCTTTCCGCCGGAGGAGGCCCTGCCGCCCCACGGCGAAGCCCTCCCGGATGACAANCGGGACGAAGTGCTGGCCCACGGGGGCTTTCTCCCGGGCAATTAAGGCTGGCCCCTACGTCCCGGGGCAGCGGCCCTCCACTCCNTCTTTCCCACGGATGCCGCCATGAAACTNGACCCCCGCGCCTGCCGCCGCCTGCTCCATGAGGCCAATCCCGTCCGGCTCTTCGGCAAGGTGAACAAGGTCGTGGGCCTCGTGGCCGAGGGCAGCGGCCTGCGCGCGCCGCTGGGGGCCGTCTGCCACATGCTGCCCGAGGGCGACGCCGAGGGCGTGGCCGCCGAGGTGGTGGGCTTCCGCGACGGCAANCTCCTCTTCATGCCCTATGGCGACATGCGCGGCATCCGCCCCGGCAGCCTCATCCGCAATACGAGTATGCCCCCGGTCTTTCCCGTGGGGCCGGACCTTNTGGGCCGCGCCTTCGACGCCTTCGGCACGCCGCTGGACGCCGGGCCGCCCGTGAGCGCCGAGCTTTCCACCTCGCCGCTGCCCCCGGGCGAGCAGGACAAGGCNGATTACGAGCGCCAGATGGAGCTTCAGGCCCCGCACGCGCCCGAGTGGGCGGTGAAGGCNCGCCAGCTCTGGCAGCCGGAGCTCGCGCCGCTCTACACCGATCCGCCGAGCCCGCTCCAGCGCCCNCGCATCACGGACATGCTCGACGTGGGCGTGCGCTCCATCAACAGCCTCATCACCCTCGGCAAGGGCCAGCGCGTGGGCATCATGGCCGGCTCGGGCGTGGGCAAGTCCACCCTCATGGGCATGATGGCCCGCTACACCAAGGCGGATGTCAACGTCATCGCCCTCATCGGCGAGCGCGGCCGCGAGGTGGTGGAATTCATGGAGCGCGACCTCGGGCCCTCGGGCATGGCGCGCTCGGTGCTCGTCATCGCCACGTCCGACCAGTCGCCGCTGGTGNGGATGCGCGCNGCCTACGCGGCCACGGCCGTGGCNGAATANTTCCGCGACAAGGGCATGGACGTGCTGCTCATGATGGACTCGGTGACGCGCTTCGCCATGGCCGCGCGCGANGTGGGCCTNGCCGTGGGCGANCCCCCAACCACCAAGGGCTACACGCCCTCGGTGTTCGCGCAGCTGCCCAAGCTGCTCGAGCGCGCCGGGCGCTCGGCCACGGGGACCATCACCGGCATCTATACCGTNCTCGTGGACGGCGACGACTTCAACGAGCCCATCGCCGACGCCGTGCGCTCCATCCTCGACGGGCATATCGTGCTCACNCGCGACCTCGCNGACCAGGGCCACTTCCCGGCCATCGACGTGCTCCGCTCCATCAGCCGCCTGCGCTCNGACATCTGCCCGCGCGAGGACGTGCTGGCGGGCCGNGTGGTGACGAGGCGCATGAGCACCTTCCGCCGCGTGGAGGACATGGTGAATATCGGCGCCTACGCCAAGGGCAGCAACCCGGANATCGACGAGGCCATCTCGGCCATGCCCGCCATCAACGCCTTTTTGTGCCAGGAGGTGGGCGACCCGCAAAANCTCGAGCAATCCATGACCCAGCTNCGCGAGCTCGCGGGCATGGACGGNCCNCCCCAGCCCGGCATGGNCCGCGGCGNTCCGGCCGGNGCNCCGCACGGCGCNCCGCAGGTNGCNCNGCGCTGAGAAAGCGGGCCCCGGCCAGGGCTAGGACNCCACGGCNCGNAAATTGCGGTTGAGCCACTCGGCGATGGCGGCCACGCCGTCCTCGTCGGCCCTGAACCAGGTGTTGGGGTGGCGCGTGACGACCTTGCGCCAGGCGAGGAAGCGGCAGCCGTAACTTATGATGCCCTCGGCGTCGGACTTGGCCATGCTGCGCACGATGACGCCGCGCACAAAGAGCGGATTGGGCTCCTCGGGCCTGCCGAAATCGCCCTTGAGCAGGAGCGGGTCATAGAGACTGGAATAGGTGAGCGGGCACGACTCCAGCGCGTCGAGCCGCATCCCGGAGGCCGAGAGCTCGCCGAGCTCGCATTCCGGGCTCGCGAGCGGCGTCCAGGCCAGCTCGGGNAGGGCCTCGGGGCCGCCGTTCACAGGCCGTCCGTACCACACGCCGAAGCCCTCGGCGTTCTCCCGCTCAAGGTTGACGCGCTTGCTGAAGCGGCGCTGGTGGTGGTCCAGCGACTCAGGCAGCGGAAAGACGAGATAGACCGAATTGAGCGGCCCGTTGTAGATGCGCACGAGCTTCGTCAGGAAGTGGCAGGTCACGGGCTTGCCATCGTCCATGACGACGAAGTAGCCGCTGACCTCCGAGCCCCAGATGATGGGGTGCTCGGCGAGCTGCTCGAGCTCGGCCCGGATGACGAAGTGCCCGTTCTTGATCATGATGCAGGGCGCGGCGAAGCGTGAGACCTCGCACTTGTCCAGCAAAAAGACGAGGTTGATGGGCACGCCCTGCGAGCGCGCAAGGGTGAAGCAGCGCACGGTCTTTTCGAGCGCTTCCTTTTTGGGGTCGGCCATGAACTTCCTCGCTCACGATTGGCCCACAAGCATAGCCGATGCCGCTCTGCAAGGCAATCGGGCCGGTTGGCCTTGTGTATTTGCGCGGCGGCTGGTAGAGTGCCAAGGATAGTACAGGCAGAGACGGCCGGCGCGGGCAGTGCCGCCCGGTCGCCGGGCCCTTTTCGGAACACCCCGGATGCGTTGCGCGGCCGTGCCGCGCGCCCGGCATCCGCGCGTCGGATGCGCACTGCGCGCATTGGCGTCACCCGCGAACAGCGAGGAGGTTCTATGGCAAGCCAGGCACTGATCAAGGACTTTGAAGAGCTGCTCGGCAAGGAAAATGTCTTCACTTCCGAGGCCGACAGGCAGAGCTATTCCTTTGACTCGGCCGTGCTCCCCTCGGTGACGCCCGCCATGGTGCTCCGCCCCACCACGGCGGAACAGCTCGGCCAGTGCGTGAAAACGCTCTACGAGGCCGGCGTGCCCATGACCGTGCGCGGCGCGGGCACTAACCTCTCCGGCGGCACCATCCCGGACAGCGTGGACTCGGCCGTCATCCTCACCACGGCCTTGAACCGCATCCTCGAGATCAATTCCAATGACCTTTACGCCGTGGTGGAGCCCGGCGTCATCACGGCCCAGTTCGCCGCCGAAGTGGCGAAAAAGGGCCTTTTCTACCCGCCGGACCCGGGCTCCCAGACCGTGTCAACCATCGGCGGCAACATCGCCGAGAACGCGGGC
>JAAUYX010000062.1 GCA_014804905.1 Desulfovibrio sp.
TCCAGTACATAGCGGCCTACACCGGCTGCACCATGGCCGAATACTACCGCGACAACGGCAAGGACGCCCTTATCGTCTACGACGACCTTTCCAAGCAGGCCACGGCCTACCGCCAGATGTCCCTCCTGCTCCGCCGCCCGCCGGGACGTGAGGCCTTCCCCGGCGATGTCTTCTACCTGCACTCGCGCCTCCTCGAGCGCGCGGCCAAATTGAGCGACGAACTCGGCGGCGGCTCGCTCACGGCGCTTCCCATCATCGAGACGCAGGCGGGCGACGTGTCGGCCTATATCCCGACCAACGTCATCTCCATCACCGACGGCCAGGTCTACCTTGAGCCCGCCCTGTTCAACGCCGGCGTGCGCCCGGCCATCAACGTGGGCCTTTCCGTGTCCCGCGTGGGCGGCGCCGCGCAGATCAAGGCCATGAAGCAGGTGGCGGGCACCATGCGCCTCGACCTCGCCCAGTATCGCGAGCTCGCGGCCTTCGCCCAGTTCGGCTCCGACCTCGACCAGGCCACCAAGGCCAAGCTGGAGCGCGGCGCGCGCCTCGTGGAGCTGCTCAAGCAGCCCCAGTACCAGCCCATGCCCGTGCAGGAGCAGGTGGCCTCCATCTGGGCCGCCACCCGCGGCTACATGGACGACGTGCCCGTGGAAGACATCCGCGCCTTCGAGGCGGACATGCTCACCTTCATGCGCGACACGCGTAAAGATGTGCTCGACGCCATCAAGGAAAAGAAGGTCATCGACGCCGACGTGGAAAAGGGGCTTACCGAAGCCGTCACCGCCTTCAAGCAGAGTCGGCAGGCCTAAGCGCGGGAGAGCCGGATGCCATCGCTCAAAGACGTAAAAATGAAGATCGTGGGTGTCGGCAAGACCAAGCAGATCACCAAGGCCATGGGCATGGTGGCTTCGGCCAAGCTGCGCGGCGCCCAGAGCCGCATCGAGCGCTTCCGCCCCTATGCCTCCAAGTACCGCGAGGTCATCGGCGAGCTTGCGGCCAAGGCGGACGGCGTGAGCCATCCCCTGCTCACGGAGCACGAGGAGAAGAAGCATTGCTGCATCATCCTCGTCACTTCCGACAGAGGGCTGTGCGGCGGCTTCAATGCGGCCATCATCGCCGAGGGGCTCAGGCTCGCCGGCGAGGCGAGGCAGCAAGGCATGGACGTGAGCTTCCTCTGCGTGGGCCGCAAGGGCCGCGACGCCATCCGCAAGAGCAGCTACACCCTGGGCACCTCCTATGCCGACAGCATGGGCTCGGTGGACTTTGCGCTCGCGAGCGCCGTGGCATCGGAGGTCATCCACAAGTACGAGGACATGGAGCTCGACGAGGTGTGGCTCGTCTACGGCGAGTTCGTCTCCATGGCGAAGCAGCCCCCGACCTCGCTCCGGCTTCTGCCGCTCAAGGCCCCTGCCGCGGAGAGCGACCCGGATTCCGGCCCCATGTGCGAATATGTCTATGAGCCGAGCGAGGCCAAGCTCCTGGAGGACCTTCTGCCGCGCTACGTCAAGGTGCAGGTGTACAGCGGCCTTCTGGACACGGCAGCCAGCGAGCATGCGGCCCGCATGGCGGCCATGGACAACGCCACGCGAAACTGCGACGAGCTCATCAATACCCTGACACTGCTCTACAACAAGACCCGGCAGGCCTCCATCACGAGCGAACTCATCGACATCGTCGGCGGCGCGGAAGCGCTCAAGGGCTAAGGAGCGAACATGAGCAAGAACACCGGCAAGATTACCCAGGTCATCGGCGCGGTGGTGGACGTGGAGTTTCCCGACGGCCACCTGCCCGAGATCCTGACCGCCCTCGAGATCAAGAACCCCAACAACAAGGACGCGCCCGACCTTGTCTGCGAAGTGGCCCAGCACCTCGGCGACAACGTGGTGCGCACCATCGCCATGGACGCCACCGAGGGCCTGGTGCGCGGCATGGAAGTGGTGGACACGGGCAAGCCCATCATGGTGCCCGTGGGCAAGCCCTCCGTGGGCCGCATCCTCAACGTCATCGGCCGCCCGGTGGACGGTCTCGGCCCCGTTGAGGCGGAAAAGTACTATCCCATCCACCGCGAGCCGCCCAAGTTCACGGACCTGAACACCAAGGTCGAGCTTCTCGAGACCGGCATCAAGGTCGTGGACCTGCTCGTGCCCTTCCCCAAGGGCGGCAAGATGGGCCTCTTCGGCGGCGCCGGCGTGGGCAAGACGGTCATCCTCATGGAGATGATCAACAACATCGCCAAGCAGCACGGCGGCACCTCGGTGTTCGCCGGCGTGGGCGAGCGCACCCGCGAGGGCAACGACCTCTATAACGAGCTGAAAGAGGCCGGCGTGCTCGAGCGCGCCACGCTCGTCTACGGCCAGATGAACGAGCCGCCGGGAGCCCGCGCCCGCGTGGCCCTGACGGCCCTCGCCATCGCGGAATACTTCCGCGACGAGGAGCATCAGGACGTGCTGCTCTTCATCGACAACATCTTCCGCTTCACCCAGGCGGGCTCGGAAGTGTCGGCCCTGCTCGGGCGCATGCCCTCGGCCGTGGGCTACCAGCCCACCCTCGGCACGGACCTGGGCGCCCTGCAGGAGCGCATCACCTCCACCAACGNGGGCTCCATCACCTCGGTGCAGGCCGTCTATGTGCCCGCCGACGACCTGACGGACCCGGCCCCGGCNACCACCTTCTCGCANCTNGACGGCACCCTCGTGCTNTCGCGCCAGATCGCNGAGCTNGGCATCTACCCCGCCGTGGACCCGCTGGACTCCACCTCNCGCATCCTCGACCCCAACGTGGTNGGCNAGGAGCANTANNAGGTGGCCCGGCGCGTGCAGCAGGTGCTNCAGAAGTACAAGGAACTNCAGGACATCATCGCCATNCTCGGCATGGACGAGCTCTCGGACGAGGACAAGCTCACCGTGGCGCGCGCGCGCCGCATCCAGCGCTTCCTCTCCCAGCCCTTCCATGTGGCCGAGACCTTCACCGGNATGCCCGGCCAGTATGTGAAGCTCGAGGACACCATCGAGGGCTTCAAGGGCATNCTNGACGGCAAGTATGACTACCTTGCCGAGAGCGACTTCTACATGGTGGGCGANATCAGNCAGGCCGTCGCCAAGTACGAAGCCCGCAAGGCCGCCGAAGAGAAGGAAAAGGGCAAGGAAAAGGACAAAGAAAAGGAAGAGGTCAAGGCTTAATCGCCTTGCGCGCCTGCCCGNAGTGCCGGGCGGGCGCGCCCTCTCGCCGCCGCGCCATTCCGGCNGCCGCGCACGAGTTTCGCCGCCAGCCTTTGAGGAGCAGTCATGGCTACATTGCGACTGGAAGTCGTCACCCCCGACAAGACCGTGATCAATACGGATGCGGAAATGGTCATCTGCCCCGGCGTGGAGGGCGAGTTCGGCGTGCTGCCGCACCACGTCTCCCTGCTTTCNGCNCTNAANATNGGCAGCCTGCGCTACCGCGTGGAGGGCAAGGACGAGGAGATTTTCATCTCCGGCGGCTTTGTGGACGTGAACAACAATATCTGCAGCGTGCTCGCGGAATCGGCGGAACACGCGCATGACATCGACACGGCCCGCGCCCTGGCCGCCAAGGAGCGCGCCGAGGAGCGCCTCGCCCGCCGCGAGAAGGACCTCGACGAGATCCGGGCGCTCATCGCCCTGCAAAAGGCCACCATGCGCCTGCAAATCGCCGGGGGCCTCTAGNCCNAGGCGNCGCAGGACCGCCCATGCTTGTGAGGCTGCCCGTCATGTACGGGCGGCCTTTTTTTGCGCCTGCGCCGCGAAATGGGCCTTACCAAGGGCTGGCGGC
This sequence comes from Desulfovibrio sp., assembly GCA_014804905.1. Lineage (GTDB taxonomy): Bacteria > Desulfobacterota > Desulfovibrionia > Desulfovibrionales > Desulfovibrionaceae > Desulfovibrio. Next base: position 3,793 of record JAAUYX010000062.1, read on the forward strand.
CTTGCCGCCACGCTTCTCGGGAAAGGAGCTCCCGCGCCGCCTGCGCGACTCCCCTTTGGGGGTAAACGAGCCCCGGAAGCTGTTGACTTTATTTTAGTGAACGATAAAATTTTAGAAAAACAAACTTTTCGGGGGAAGCCATGAAAGAAATCGANCTNCTNGANGCGGCNANNCACACCTCNCCCAATCCNNTNTCGCTCATCTGCACGCNCACNCCCGNNGNCGTNACCAATCTNGGCACGGTCTCGTGGTGGACCTATCTCGGNCTCGAGCCCGCCACCATCGGCTTCGCCATGATGAAGCCCTCCTATTCCGGCGAAATGACGCGCAGGAACAAGGAGGTGGTGCTTGTCATCCCCGGCGAGCCGCTGGCGCGTCATGTGATGGAATGCGGGAGCACCACCGGGCGCGACACGGACAAGGCGAAGCGCTTCGGCATCGAGCTCATGTCCGTTCCCGGCACGGACATCGANATTCCGGTGCACAGCGTGGTCGCCATCCACTGCGGCTTGCGCGAGTTCGTGGACGTGGGCGACCACAACTTCTACATCTGCGACGTGAAGCGCGTGCTCGCCGACGACGGGGAAAGGGCGCTCTTCGCCTGGAAAGGCTATGCCAAGATAGCGCCGGCCNNNATGGCATAGGCNTNCCGGCNTTTGGCGCGCAGGCGCCCCTGCGCGTGAAGGCTGTCCGCGTGCCGGGCAGCCTTTATTGCGTCTTTTCGGCAGGGGGCAGGCCCGCCTCCCGCAGCTCCCGGAGGCGCGCTTCGGCTGGCCCNATGGCCCGCGGGTCGAGCAGGAGCACGATGGTGTCCCCGTCCACGAGGCCGATGCTGTCCCGGGCCGGGAAGGGCTTGCGGCCGCGGGCCCAGGCGAGCGCCTTTTCCATGAGNTCGGGCCGCANGCGCACCTCCTCATTGAGCCTGTCGCCGAGCTTGAGATACCTGGAGAGCATCCGCAGCTCGAAGCCGGGGTTCCAGGCCTGCGAAATGGTGCTCGTGCGCAACGGCTCCGTGCCGGGATTCTCCGCAAGGTAGGGGANGCTGCGNCCGAGCTGCACNAGATTGTAGCGCCTTTCGGCGTCGAATCCGGGAAGCGCCTCGATGCGCGCGAGGATGCGGTTGAGCACGGCCTGGTCATGCTCCACGGCGCGCACATGACGCACCTGCTGGTCCAGGTCGTTGACGGCCATGCACGGCAGCACAAGGACAAAGAGCGCAAAGCCCAGGTTGCGCAGGCCGCGCCGGCCGGNNATGAGCAGCGCCAGCAGGAGGAAGGCATAGAGATAGCTCATGCCCAGCGCGAGAAACCGGAAATTGTGCCAGGCCTCTGTGGCGCTGACNAGGAACTGCGATTCGGCNGCCAGGGGGAAGAGCGCGANTGCGGCAAGGCACAGGCCCACACGCCACGCCCTGCCGCGCGCATCCTGGCCGCACTGNGAGAGAAATGCCCAGGCCCCGCCGACAGCCACGCAAAAGAGGAGCCCGGTGAGCCAGGGCGTGACAAAGCCCGCAGGCGTGACAAGCTGCGCCCAGGACATGCGGCCGAGCTNNAGCAGCCGCAGGGGAAGCCCCTCTGGGGTGATGGTGCTGAACTGGTAAAGCCCGAGCGACAGGCCCACCAGCGGATAGAGCGCGAGGCTTGCGGCATAGAGCGCGCAAGCGGCCGCAAGAGAGCCGATGGGAGGCAGCAGGCGCCGGGCCAGGGCACCCAGAGCGTCCCGGCTGCCGTCCCAGCTCGCGAGCCGGACAAGAAGAAAGCCCCAGAAGCAGGCGGTCCACGTCATGATGGAGGACTGGTAGCTGGCGAGGGCGCACACGCAGAGGACGGTGGCGGCGGCACAGCGCAGGAGTGGACGCCCACGGCCCAGGGAAAGATGCAGCGCGAGCACCATGAAGAGCTGCGAAGCCGTAAAGGCCGGCGCCTGCCAGTGATAGTACCAGAAATCCGTCACCCACGGGCTGCACGAGACCAGAAGCGCCGAGGCGAAAAGCGGCCATGCGGAGGCCTTTGGCCACCAGAGGAGCGCGGCGCCCATGCCGGCCGCAATCAGGAAAGCGAAGGCAAGGAGCTGCGTCCAGACGGGAATCTGCACATGCCCGGAAAGCAGGTACAGAAAGGGGGAAAACCAGCGGCCCGAACGACCGCCGGAGAGCAGGGGGACGCCCTCCTGATAGCCCACGTCGTGGTCCCCCAGGGGAAACTGCGCCAGGTCAAAAAAGAAGACAACGCACGTCACCGCAAGCGCGGCGAAAAAAGCCTTGCGCCAGGCGAGGGGAATGGAGCGCCACTCTGTCAGGCAAATCTCGCGCCAGTCCGGGGTGGGGACTTCTTGCATGGCCGCACTCTATCCGGCAGGCACGGAGCTGTCAAAAAACAGGGGAAGCGCCCGAGGAGCCGGGGCCGGAACGCTCGATGCGCGCAAAGGCATTGTGGTTGTGGATGGATTCCATGCTCTCCACCTCCACGGTGAAGGCCGTCACGCGCGGGTGCCGCTCCAGCGCGCAGGCCGTGGCGCGGACCACGTCCTCCACGAAGGCGGGCCGCGCGAAGGCCTGCTCGGTGACGAATTTTTCGTCCTCGCGCTTGAGCAGGGTATANACGGCCGAGGAGCCGGCCGCCTCNGCGAGNTCGATGAGCTCCTCCAGCCAGACAAGGCCNGCGATGCGCGCGTGGATGCGCACGAGCGCGCGCTGGCTGTGCGCGCCCTCGCTGCTGATGGCCTTGGAGCAGGGGCAGACGGTCATGACGGGCACGGCGAGGTCGAGCAGGAAGGTCTGCCCNCTGTCGTCAAGCTCGCTCGTCACGGCGCAGTCATAGGCGAGCGGAGCGGCGTCGCCGCGCGCGGGCGCGCTCTTGCGCACGAANTANGGAAAGCTGAAGCGCACCCAGGCCCGNCGCGCGTCGAGGCGCTGGCGCACGTTTTCGAGCAGGCGNNGCACNGTNTGCCGGTCCAGCCCCTCGTCCCAGTGCTCCAGNGCCTCCACCAGGCGGCTCATGTGCGTGCCCTTGCGGGCCGAGCCNAGGTCCACGCCAAGGTCCGCGCTGGCCACGGTGGTCTGCACGCCGCCCGCGCGCTCGCGCACCCNGAGGGGCAGGCGCAGGCCGCGCACGCCCACGCGGTCNATGTCCANNGCNACCTCGGGCGNCCGGTTCTGCACGTCTTCCATTGATATATTCCTTCGGGCTCACGCGAGCTCCGGCCCCAGNGGCGCGGGNGTGAACACGCCGTNGCGCACCCCGCGGCAGGAAATGAGCCTGTCGGCCATGGCCCGCACGCGCCCGGCCTCCCCCCGGAGCACCAGCACCTCGAGGCAGTTGTCGTGGTCGAGGTGCACATGGGTGGCGGCCACGATGACGTCATGGTCCTCATGCTGGAGGCGCATGAGCCGCCGCGCCAAATCATGCTTGTGGTGGTCATAGACCAGTGTGAGCGAACCCGCGGCCTGCCCGTCCGGGCTGCGCCATTCGTCCTCGCCGAGGGCGCGGCGGATNAGGTCGCGCAGGGCNTCGGAGCGGTTGCTGTAGCTCTTGCGGGCGCAGAGGTCGTCAAAGGCGNCCAGNAGGTCCTCGTCCAGCGAAACGCCGAAGCGTGTNAGCTTGCCCATATNTGCCTCCTCGCGCGTCAGGGGAGCATCTCGCGCGTGAGCTCCCAGATAGCCACCGTGGGCCTGCCCTGTCCGTCCGGGGCGTCCACCCTTGCCGCATGGACGCGCCGGGCCGTCCAGCCTTCCGCGGAAAGGGCGTGGCGGAAGGCCTCATAGACCGTGCGGCCCGGCTCGGCCACCCAGGCCGCGCCGCCGGGCGCGAGCGCATGGGCCAGCAGGCGGAGCACCGGGGCCACGAAACGCTTTTCATACATGATGTCCCCGCCCCAGATGCGCGCGAAGGCGTGCGCCGCAAGGCCGGGACGCCGCCAGTCCATGAGCGCCCACAGGGGTTGCGCCACGCCGTTGAGGTCCGCATTGCGGCGGGCGAAGGCGAGCGCGGCTTCCTCGTAGTCCATGGCGAGCACCCGCGCCCCGAGCCACTGGCCCACCAGGGCCGTGAGGCCGAGGCCACAGCCGAGGTCCAGGCAGGGGCGTCCCGCGATGTCATTGCTCCGCATGGCGAGCCAGTCGGCGAGCACCAGGCTGGAGGGCCAGAGCTCGGTCCAGTAGGGGATGCGTTCGTCTTCGAAGGCGGCCGCATCCTCAGTCATGGCGTCCCAGAGCTCTTCCAGGTTGGCGGCGCGCGCAAGCTGCCAGCACCGCCCGGCGCAACGGGCCGTGATGAGGCTGCCCTGCGCGGTCGCTGTGGGGGGCATGGTCATGGCGGCACCATAGCCCATGCGGGCGCGGCTGTATACCGCGCCTAGTCGGCCACCGCCTCCCGCGCGGCGAGCTCGAGGAAGGNCGNCCGCTCCTCGGGCGTGGAGCGCGGNATGTTGTCGAAATTGTGCCAGCTNACGCCCNGCATNCCCACNGCNGCGAACACATGTTCCGGCAGGTAGCCNGTNAAATAGGCGGAAAANNTGGCCGTGGGCGCTTCGNACGTGGTGAGGAGGGTGGTGCGCGTGATCTTCAGCCGCGGTTGCAGGCGCCCGTCGGCGCCATAGGTCCAGGCGAAANCCTTGAGCAGGACCTTGTCGTGAAAGCCCTTGACGATGGCCGGCTCCGTACCCCACCAGACGGGNAAGATATAGACGATNCGCTCCGTGCGGGCGAGGATGTCCATNTATTTCTGCGCCACGGGGTCGCTGGTGCGGCCCTCGGAATACAGGGCCAGCTCGGGCGCGCGCACGGCCGGGTCNAAGCGGTCCGCGTAGAGGTCGATGAGCGACCATTCNGGCCCCCCCTTGGCGAGGGCGGCGAGCACGGCGTCCNTGATGGCGGCGTTGAAACTTTTGTCGTAGGGGTGGCCGTAGACGACGGTGAGCATAAGGGACTCCTTGGCCTGCGGGGCGGACTTCAGTTCCAGGAGAGATTTTGCAGGCGCACGGTGNCGGAGCGAAGCCAGGCCTGAGCGGCCTCGCTTCCGGGCNCGGCCGCAGGCGGGGGCGCGCNCCNCNAGGGCGTCGCGGTGNCGGACGCTATTCCGCGGCNGCATTGGCCGCGTACTGGCGCACAAANGCNAGNGCGCTCTCCCNGTCCNTCACCTCGCCGGCAATCTGGGCCTGAAGCAGGGCGTCGCGGATAAGGCCCACCTGCCGNCCNGGCGCAAGCTGCGTTTCTTCCATGATTTCGTTGCCGTTGAGCAGGGGCTCCAGCATCTGCTCCGGCGTTTCGGCGCGGCCNAGNTACTTCATGTTGTGGTTGAANGAGGTGAANNTGTCCTCCNNNGCCTGAAGGTCGGCGCGGGCCATGGCGATGAGGCGCGGCGTCTCGCCCACGGCCTTGAAGCGNCGGATGCCNCGGTCCGTCATCATGAAGTGGAAGCGCATGTGGTGCTCGACCAGGTGGCAGATGAGGTCCGCGTCNTCCTGGGCGAAGTGNAGGCGGCGCAANATCTTGCGCGTGACCTTGGCGCCCACGCGGTGGTGCTGGTAATAGGTCCAGCGGCCNTCGAAATACTCGGCCGTGAAGAGCTTGCCCACGTCGTGNAAGAGCATGGCCATGGCNCCGAGCCAGTCGTANTGGAAGCCCTCCTCGGGNTANTACTTCATGCACTTGAGCGTGTGCTCNAAGACATTGCCNTCGNNGTCGCCCTTGTCGTTCTGCTGCGGCACGCAGTCGAGCGCNGCNACCTCGGGGATGAGGCCCTGAAGGATGTGGGAGTCGTAGAGNAGGCGCACGAAGCGGTACATGGATTCCGCGGCCACCTTGCGCCANTCCTCCATGATGTCGCGCGCGGGNACATAGTCGTTGACGCGNACNGANGCGCGCACGATGGCCATCCAGGTGTTGGGCTCGATGGGCGCGTCGAANTTGGCNGCGAAGCGCAGGGCGCGCACGGCGAGCAGNTAGTTGTGGCGCANGGTCTCGTCCGGCAGGCCCACGAGGCGGATGTCGCCGCCCTTGAGCTCGGCGAAACCCTCGTACTGGTCGCCCGTGGGGATNGGGCTNCCGAAGCCGGTGAGCCTGAGCTGGAGGCGCTCGCGCGGGGCNAGCTGGGCCGCCATGCTGGGCGTGACGCGCAAAAGCGAAAGCTCGGGATGGCTCGCGCTGGCCGCCTCCAGCGGATAGAAGCGGAAAAGCACGCCGTTTTCCGTGAGCTCGCCCACGGCGCGCTTGCCCTCTTCCAGAGCGACCTTGGGGAAGAGGCGCGTAAGCGTCTCGCCCGTGGCCTCGCAGGCGATGTCCACGGCCGGNNGNTCNGCCTGNCCGGGCTTGCGCGCGGCNANNAGNCGNTCCTGNAGGGGGGCGTTGATCACATGGGCGTCATACCCGTTGCGGAGCAGGGTCTTGCAGAGGGAAACGGCATCCTTGAGCGCCTGATGCATGGAGAACTCCTTGGGCAGGGCGGCGGCCGGAGGGGCTGCCGCCGGGTACTGCCTCCAGTATCGGGGGAGCTGCCCCGGAAGTCAAGTATGCCGCCCTGTTGCGGAGAGAAGCCATTTCCGCACAAAAAAGGGGAGCCCCGCGGGGCTCCCCTTGATGTTGACGTTTGCGGCGCAGCGCCTAGTCGCCGAAGTGCCCGGACTCGCGCTTGACGCTGAGCGCGATCTTCCAGAGCAGGGAGAGCACGAGCGCGCCCACGGCATAGACGCCCAGCGCCACGGCGCATTCCTTGAAGGTGGGCATGTAGGGCGTGAAGGCCTCGAACATGTTGGGCGTGAAGCCGCCGATGAGCAGGCCGAGGCCCTTGTCGATCCAGCTGGCCGCCACCAGCATGATGAGCGCGAGCGGCAAAAGCCGGCTCGTGCGCAGCTGCGGCGGGATGAGGATGGCGAGCGAGCCGAAGGCCATGATGACCGCGGCCCACATCCAGTAGCTCACCCACGCGAGGTGCCCGCCATGCCCGGAGAACAGGAACATGATGGGCTCCATGTGGCCGGGGATGTTGCTGTAGAAGGCGGTGAACAGCTCGAGCAGGTAGAAGAACACGTTGACGCACATGGCGTAGACGATGATGGTGGCGAGCGTCCTGATGGCGTCCTTGCCGGGGTCGAAGCCGGTGAGCCTGCGCACCACGAAGAGCAGGAGCAGGAGGATGGCGGGACCGGAGCAGAACGCCGAGGAGAGGAAGCGCGCCGCCATGATGGCCGTGAGCCAGTAGTGGCGGCCGGGGATGCCTGCGTAGAGGAAGGCCGTGACCGTGTGGATGGAGAAGGCCCAGAGGATGGAGATGTAGATGAGCGGCTTCACCCACTTGGGCGGGTCCGTGTCCTTGAGCTCGGCTTCCAGCGTCACCCAGCCGATGACGATGTTCAGGCCGAGATAGCCGCAGAGCACGATCATGTCATAGAACATGACCGAGTTGGGCGTGGGATAGAGCATGACGTTGAGCATCCGCTGCGGCTGGCCCAGGTCCACCACGATGAAGAGCGCGCACATGATGACGGCGGCCACGGCCATGAACTCGCCGAAGATGATCATGCGCTTGAACTTCTTGTAGTGGTGGAAATAGGCCGGCAGCACGAGCATCACCGCCGAGGCGGCCACGCCCACGAAGTAGGTGAACTGCGAGATATAGAGGCCCCACGAGACATCGCGGTTCATGCCCGTGATGCCGAGGCCGTTGAAGAGCTGGTCAAGATAGACGATCCCGCAGAGCGCGATGATGCAGCAGAGGAAGAGCAGCCACACATAGTAGCACCTGGGACCGGTGAGGAGTTTTTCAAGCATGGCTATTCTCCTTACACGAGGTAGTAGACGCCGGGCTGGGTGCCGAGGCTCGGCTTGCGGCGGATGCTGTAATTGGCGGCAAGGGCCTTGCGCACAGGGGAAGCCGGGTCTTCCAGGTCGCCGAAGAGCAGACGCCCGTCCGAGGCTTCCACACAGGCCGGGAGCTTGCCTTCATTGAGCCGCTCCACGCAGAAGTTGCACTTCTCCACCACGCCGATCATGCGCGTGGGGAAGGCCGGGTTGGGCACCGGGTCCGGCAGGTGCAGGCGCGGGTCGATGAAGTTGAAGGAGCG
>JAAUYX010000063.1 GCA_014804905.1 Desulfovibrio sp.
ACTTTTCGCCGAGGTTGGTGGTGCCGGCCGGATAGGGCGAGCGGTAGACCGAGCACGCCGGGAATTCCACGAAGCCCGGCGTGAAGGGGCCGTACTGCATCTTGCGCTCTTCCTGGCCGCAGGCGGAAAGCGTGGTGATGGTGGTGCCGTGGTAGTCGCGGTTGCGGTACATGATCTTGTACTTCTTGCCGCCGTGCTTGAGCTGCGAAATCTGGCGCACGATCTTGAAGGCCTTTTCATTGGCCTCAGAGCCGGAATTGGAAAGATACACGCGGTTGAGGCCCGGCATCTTCTCGATGAGCTTCTTGGAGAAGCGGATGGTGGGGATGTTGCCGTAGCCGTTGGCGAAATAGCAGAGCTCCTTGATCTGGTCGCTCACGGCCTTGCACAGGGTCTCGTTGCCGTAACCCAGGTTGACCGTCCAGACGCCGCCGGAGACCGCATCCAGGTACTGCTTGCCGTTGATGTCCGTGACCCGCATCCCTTCGCCCTTGACAAAGATGATGGGATCGGACTTTTCATAGACCTTGTGCTGGGTGAGATGATGCCAGACGTACTTCTTGTCGTCCGCGATCAGCTCGGCGGCGTTGAAGGACTGCGCCATTTCTTCCTCCGATTGGGTGCTTGGCGCCGCAGGGGATGCCCGACCGGAACATCCGGGGCGGCGTCGGATTCCGCTTTAAGGGTGGTCCTGCGCTTCCCTCCCGGATTGCAGGGCCGTGCCTGAAATAGCAAGCCTTGTGCCAGAAGGCACAGACTCAATTTTGTCTGATATATCGCTGAGTTATCAGCGCGCAGTTTCCGTTCCAGCGCCGCCGCGCCGCAAATTCAAACCGGTTCAGACTCGAAATGACGGCCGGAGCTAAACCGCTTTCGACTCGCAAACCGTTTTTGATTCACCCATCTGTACCGCCAAGCTCTTTAAAGGATGTCATGCTATCTGAGGTAGTTGACAGAATGCTCCTTAATTCCGTCTGGAGTGAAGCGAAAGACGGGTGCTAGTGCCGGAAGAATCCTAAAAAATAAGATTTTTAGGTTCCGGCGCGCTAGCCGTAGGCGAGTCCACGAGCCTTACGGATAGCGACAGTGGCATCGTTGGCTGACCTGAGCGGTAACTAATTGCTGTCCCCATCCGTAGCTTCCTTCGTCGCAACGGCTGGAGCAAGGAAGAAAAACAATTTCCGAAGGGAGTGTACTTAAGTACTCGACCGAGGAAATTTTTTTCTGACGCAGCCGGAACCTAAAAGGCTGTTTTTGACGGATAATTTCGGCGTTAGAAAGCAGCACAGCCATATCACTAACTCGCAGGTATACCAGCGCCTGAACGGCAAAAGGCCCGCCCCGCCAGCGCGGAACGGGCCCCTTGTGCGAGGGTGCGGGTCTCAGCCTAGCGCAGCATCCAGGCGAGCGGCCCGGCCATCAGCCAGGTGAGCACGCAGAGCAAGAGCGTCATGCCGATGCTGTGCAGGATGGTGAAGCGGAAGAGGTTCCCCTCCTCGCCCACCATGCCCGTGGCCGCGGTGGCCACGGAAAGCGACTGCGGCGAGATCATCTTGGCCGTGGTGCCACCCGAGGCGTTGGCCGCCACGGCGAGGTCCGGGTTCATGCCCACGGCCACGGCGGTGTCGCGCTGCATGCCGCCGAAGAGCGCGCAGGAGGACGTGTCCGACCCGGTGAGGAACACGCCGAGCCAGCCCAGAATGGGCGCGAAGAAGGGGAAGACGCCGCCCGTGAGCGTGAAGGCCAGGCCCAGGGTGGCACTCATGCCCGAGTAGTTCATCAGGTACGCGAGCCCGAGGATGAGGGCGATGGTGATGATGGGCAGGATGAGCTGGCGGATGGTGCGGAAGAAGCAGGCAATGGCGCGCCCAAAGCCATAGCGCGGCATGAGCGGCACGGACACGAGGCCGGAGAGCAAAATGGCCGTGCCGCCGGCCGAGAGCCAGTTGAAGGTGTACTTGGCGGCGTAGACCGCGTTTTCCTTGACGATGGGCGCGGTCTTGAGCACCTCGCCGTCAAGGCCGGGCCAGCCGAAGGTGAAGATGGCGCCGGGAACGGCGTTGAGCACCTTCTTGAATTCGGGGAGGCCCCAGAAGAACACGAAGATGGCGAGCACGAGATAGGGCCCCCAGGCGCGCACCACCACAGCCGCGGGGAAGCCGTCGCCCTCAAGCCGAGAATCGCCCTCGCCGGGGAAGCGGTAGGTCTGCTTCGGCCGCCAGACCTTGAGCAGCAGCACCAGGCCCACGATGGTGGCGATGGCCGAGCCGATGTCCGGCAGGGTCGGGCCGTGGAAGTTGGAGAGCAAAAATTCCATGCCCGCGAAGCACACGCCCGAGACCACGATGGCCGGGAACACCTCCATGCTGCGCCTGAAGCCGCACATGGTCACGCAGACCCACATGGGCACGATGAGCGCGAGCAGGGAGAGCTGGCGGCCGGCGATGGAGCTCACGGACATGAGGTCGAGGCCGGACACGGACGCCGCCACGATGATCGGCACGCCGATGGCGCCGAAGGCCACGGGCGCGGTATTGGCGATGAGCGCGATGCCCGCGCCCCAGAGCGGCGTGAAGCCGAGGCCCACCAGCATGGCCGCGGCGATGGCCACGGGCGTGCCGAAGCCGGCCGTACCCTCGATGAAACAGCTGAAGGCATAGGCGATGAGCAGGGCCTGAAGGCGGCGGTCATCGGTGAGGCGGGCCAGCGAATCCTTGATGATCTCGAATTCGCCGGACTCCACGGTCATGTTGTAGACCCAGACCGCCGTGACCACGATCCAGACAATGGGAAAGAGGCCGAAGGCCGCGCCCATGAGCGTGGAGCTGATGGCGAGACCGACCGGCATGTCCCACACGGCCACGGCCACGATGAGCGCGCCGATGAGGCCCGCCGCCGCGGCGATGTGGCCCTTGGACTTGCGCACGGCCAGCATGTAAAAGAGGATGAGCAGCGGAATGGCCGCCACGCAGGCCGAGCCCACGGTGCTCCCGCCCACGGTGATGTAGTTCTGGATCCACGGCATAGAAGTTCCAACCTTTCTCTCAAATGTGCGGGGAACTGGGTTCCCGAAAAACTGCGCCAGGCCGGAGTGCCATCCCCGGCTTTGGGCGCTCCCCCTCCGCCCGAGCATACGGCAGCAGGCGCGGGAGCGCCAAGCAATTCCCGCTTTTGGGGCGCGAATAGTTGTTGAAAATTCAATAAATTTTCAACGGCCCTCGCTTGCCCGTGCCGGCGCACTTCCCGCGCGAAAGACGCAAGCTCCACGCTTCCGCGCCGTGCGGGGCGCAGGGCGCCGGGCGCGTTTTCACCGGGGACAGCCCCCTTGCCAGCCAGGCGGGAGCCACCCTATGATGAAGACAGCGCCAAAGGCTCCTGCCCTGGCAGGCCCTCCTCCCGTGACCGGAACAGCGGCGCCCCGCCGTGGAGGACTCGCGTCGTGGATTGCCCGGAAACGCTGCACGCCCCCCTGCTCACCGGGGTCAACAAGCCCTGGGAGGTCATGCTCCCCGAGGGCCGCAAGCTCACGGTGCGCGGCCCCGGCCTCTTTGAGCCTTCCGGGGACAGGCTGGATTTCTACTATCTGGCGAACGGCATCATCCTCGTCATGCACGCGGACATGGAGGGCAACGAGCGCGCCACCCTGCGCATCGGGCCGGGTTGCCTGTTCAACGAAAGCCCGGCGCTGGCGGGCTTTGACGCGCCGGACTCCCCCTTTCTCTGCCAGACGGAGTGCACCGTCTACGGCTTTCCCAACGCCCTTTTGCATGACCCGGCCTTCGTGGCCGCCCGGCCCGCGCTCATCATCAACCTCATGCACGGGCTCGGCCTCAAGCTGCTCATGTACCACACGAGCCTCTCCAACTTCGTGGGCGTGAGCGCCGTGGCCAGGGTGGGCCGCTTCCTCTGCGGCCTTGCGCGCCGCCGCCGCAGCCTCGCCTTTGACCCCGGCATGACCCAGGAGGACCTCGCCACCCTGCTCGGGATGCACAGGGCAACGCTGGTCCGGGCCCTGCACGAGCTCCGGCGGCAGGGGGCGCTCCTGCGCTTCACCAAGCGCCGCGTGGAAATCGGCGACATGGAGCTTTTGCAACAGCTCGCCGGAACCTAGACCGACCGGACCTCCCGGTTCCTTCACCTTCCTTTTTCCCGCAAAAAGGCCCCGGTGGCCACTGCCGTGCCCAACAGCGCCAGGCCCGCAAAGGCAAGCTGCGCCGGGTGCAGCCGCTCGCCCAGCAAGAGCGCGGCCGCGGCCAGCGTCACCAGCGGCGTCACATTGGCGAGCGCGCCCGCGAGCCCGGCCTTCACCCAGCGCAAGGAATAATTGAAGCCGAGATAGACGAGGATGCCGATGCCGATACCGAGATAGCACATGCCGCCCACGGCCGCCGGCTCCACTTGCGCGGGCGCGGGTTGCAGGAGGCAGAGCGGCACAAAGACGAGGCTCCCGCCAAGGGCCTGCATGGCCGAGAGAAAGAGCCCGGAATAGCGGTCCGCCAGGTGGCGGATGCAGAGGGTGTAGCCCGCGGAAAACAGAATGCCCGCGAACACGAGGGCGTTGCCCAGCAGGGGCGCGGGCGCGTTGCCGCCACCCGCGGAAAAGAGGTTCAGCCCGATGATGCCCGGCAGCGCCAGCGCAAGGCCGGCCAGCGCCCGGCCGGGGAGCTGCTCCTTCAGGAAGAGCCAGGCCCCCAGCGCTGTCGCCAGCGGCAAAAGCGCGGTGATGACCCCGGCCTCCGAAGCCGTGGTGAAGCGCATGGCCGTTGTGATGCAAAAAAAGAACAGGCAGGGCTCGCAGGCCACGGCCAGGGCTATCCACTTCCAGTCGCCGGGCCTCACGGCCGGATGCGACCAGCGCCGCCAGAGAAAGAGATAGAGCACGGCGGGCACCGCCACGCGGGCCGTCATCACCTGAAGCACGCTGAAGGATTCGAGCGCGAACTTCATGGCGACGGCCCCGCCGCCCCAGCCCACATAGCAGGCGATCATCAGCGCAATGGCCCTGGCGCTCATGGTTCTTCCTCCCGCAGCCTTGTTTACTTCCGGACCGCTCCCGGCACTTCTGCGGGCCGTCCAGCCAGTCCTCTCCATCCCCCCGGTCCGGCCCGGAACGCGCCCCGAAAATAAATCCCGTTTTTTGCAAAAAATGGCGTCCCTGCGCCATTTTTTTCTCCGGCGGCATGTGAAAAACGCAACAATCTTCCGGTTTCCCTACCGGCAAAGGAGGAACTATGCCGCCAGTCATCGACAAGGAAAAATGTACAGGCTGCGGGGTCTGCGCCGAAATCTGCCCGCTCCAGGTGTTCCGCTTCCGCAGGAAGGTGGACGCCGTCCCCGAGGTAAAGCGCCCCTATGAGTGCTGGCACTGCAANGCCTGTGTCCTCGACTGCAAGGCCGGGGCCATCGAGCTTCGGCTGCCGCTCACCCACATGCTGCTCTATGTGGATTCGGACAGCCTCAAGCCGAGCTGGACCGGACGCGACACCCAGAAATAACCCTTTTTCCCCTGCAGGAGGACAGCATGATACCAGTCAAGGAAGAACTCGCCTGTGATGTGGCCGTCATCGGCGGCGGCATNGCNGGGCTCATGGCCGCCATCGCCGCGGCGGACGAGGGCGCGGACGTGATNNTGCTCGACAAGGCCAATACCCGNCGCAGCGGCGCGGGGGCCACGGGCAACGACCATTTTCTCTGCTGGATACCGGAAAAGCACGGCGACATCAGCGTGGTCTATGACGAATTCATGGACAGCCAGAACGCCACCAGCAACGACACCCCGCTCGTCATGCGCTTTCTCGAGACCAGCCCCAAGATCGTCAACATGTGGAACGACTGGGGCATCAACATGAAGCCCACGGGNGACTGGCACTTCGAGGGCCACGCCTATCCNGGCAGGCCGCGCATCTTCCTCAAGTATGACGGCCACAACCAGAAAAAGGTGCTCACGGCTGAGGCCAAAAAGCGCGGCGTGCGCATCCTCAACCATTGNCCGGTGCTGGATATTTTCCGCAATGACGAAGGCGTCACCGGCGTGCTCGCGCTGGACACCTCGGACGACGACCCGGCCTTCCGGCTCATCCGCGCCAAGGCCGTGGTGGCGGCCACGGGCTATGTGAGCCGCCTCTTCACCACGGACCCCACGCCNAGCCAGATGTTCAACACCAACATGTGCCCCTCGGGCACGGGCGATTCCATCGCGCAGGCCTGGCGCATCGGGGCCTATCTCGTCAACATGGAAAAGACCTACCGCCACGCGGGNCCGCGCTTNCTCGCGCGCTGCGGCAAGGCCACCTGGATCGGCGTCTACCGCTANCCGGACGGNCGCCCCNTCGGCCCCTTCATCACCGAGCCCAATGTGGAGACGAGCGACATGACGAGCGACGTGTGGTCCTCGGCCTTCACGGACCTCAAGCTCGCGGGCACGGGCCCGGCCTACATGGACTGCTCGGGCGCGAGCAAGGAGGACCTCGAGCACATGCGCTGGGCCATGAAGTGCGAGGGCCTGACCGCGCTCCTCGACTACATGGACAAGGAGGGCATCGACCCCGGCAGGCACGCNGTGGANTTCGGCCAGTACGAGGCCAATCTCGTCACCAACGGCATCGAGATCGACATCAACGGCCAGAGNAATGTGCGCGGCCTCTACGCCGCGGGCGACATGATGGGCAACATCAGCGGCGANATCGGCGCTGCGGCCGTTTATGGCTGGATCGCCGGGCACCACGCGGCCGAGCACCGCGAGCGTGAGCAGGCCNAGGGCGAGCTCGCGGGCGCCCAGGACCGCATGGCNCTTTACAGCGANCTTTACGGCCGCGAGGGCGGCGCNAGCTGGCAGGAGGCCAATTTCGCCCTGCAGCAGATCATGACCGAATATGCCGACTGCGGGCCGCACCGCGTGCGCTCCGAGACCATGCTCAACGCGGGCATCAAGTATCTCGGCGACCTGCGCAAGAAAATCGTCAAGGACATGGGGGCCTCCGACGCGCACGAGCTCATGCGCGCGGCCGAGGTGCTCAACCTGCTGGACCTCGGCGAGGCGCTCATGATCTCCGCGCGCGAGCGCAAGGAGAGCCGCGGGCGGCATTTGCGCTCCGACTATACCTTCACCAATCCGCTCCTGCGCGACAAGTTCCTGCGCATCTGGCAGGACGGCGGCGAAATCAGGACCGAATGGCGCGAGCGCCTGCGCTGAAGGAGGTTAGGCATGGTTTTCCTCAAAGGTATCCGCTGGCCCATCGTCCTGCTTCTTCCGGTGCTCGTCTATTTCGTGGCCCCGCAGGACATCTCGCCCAAGGCCCCGCTCTTCATGGCCATGACCAGCATGGCCGTGCTCGCCTGGGCCTTCAATGTCTTCCCGGCCATCGGCGTGGCGGCGATGCTCACCTTCGCCTACATGCTCGGCGAGGTGGCCCCGGCCGAGGTGGTGTTCGGCCCCTGGACCACGGTNTTGCCGTGGCTCGCCTTCGCGGCGGTCATCATCGGCGAGGCCATGGACAAGTGCGGCCTCGGCCGCAGGCTGGCCCTGCGCTGCCTCAGCGTGTCCGGGGGCAGCTTCTACGGGCTGCTCTTCGGCTTCTTCATCGGCGGCATCGTGCTCGCGCTGATATTGCCGTCCATCCTCGCGCGCATGGTCATCTTCTGCGCCATCGCCACGGGCATCACGGACACCCTGAAGCTCGACCCCAAGTCGCGCATGTCCTCGGCCATTATCCTCATGGCCTTCATGGCCGCGGCCGCGCCGCAATTCCTCTTCCTGCACACGTCCGAAAACTTCATCTGGGCCTTCACCATGCTGGTGAAGGACGGCAGCGCGCCCAATTTCTGGGAATACTGCATCCACGGCTCGCTCTTTTCCGTCTGCTATACCATCCTTTCCATGCTCGTGTGCTGCGTGGTGAAGGGCAAGGAAAANCTCGAGCAGAACAGCGAGGGCGTGGCCTATATCCGCCAGAGCCTCGCCAGCCTCGGGCCGCTGTCGGCGAAGGAAATCAAGCTCCTCTGCCTCGTGTTCGGCATGGTGCTCGGCTTTATGCTCCAGCCCTGGACCAATGTGGACCCGGTNTANATCTTCTGCGTGCTCGCCATGTGCGCCTATNTGCCGGGCATGGACCTGCTCGACAGGGAGAGCATCGCGCATGTGGAAATCATGTTCCTCGTNTTCGTGACGGGCTGCATGGCCATCGGCTTCGTGGGCAACGCCACGGGCTTCAACGCCTGGGCCGTCAAGCAGGTGCTGCCGCTCATGCAGGACTGGAGCGAGACCATGAGCGTGGTCATCGCCTACCTTTCCGGCATCTTCGTCAACTTCATGCTCACGCCGCTCGCCGCCACGGCCGCCTTCACCCCGGCCCTCGGCGAGCTCGGGGTTGCGCTCCACGTCAACCCGCTGCCCATCTTCTACGCCTTCCAGTACGGCGTGGACCAGTATGTGCTGCCCTATGAGGCCGTGTACTTCCTCTATATCTTCATCACCAACAGGGTGAGCCTCGTGCATATCGTGGGCGCGCTCGTCATCCGCGCCATCCTCTGCGGNTTCATGCTGGCNGCCATCGCCATCCCCTACTGGAAGCTCATCGGCATCATGTAGCCCCCCGCCTNCTCNNGGAGCCGAAAGAAAAAGGGAACCGCCCAAAAGCGGTTCCCTTTTTCGCGNGCCCGTGAAGTGCGGGCTAGTCGGCCGGGCTTTCCTTGGCCCCGGTGCTNGCCAGAAGCACGCCCANCAGCGTCAGGCCCACGCCGCAGAGCTGCGGGAGCGTGAACTGCTCGGAAAGGATGAGCCACGCGAAAAAGAGCGTGAACACCGGGATGAGGTTCCCGAANAGCGTCACCACGCCCGCNTCCAGGTACTTGAGGGAAAAATTGAAGCAGAGATAGACCGCGATGCCCACGATGATGCCCATGTAGAGCAGGCCGCCCANNGCNTGGNGGCTGACNTCCGCGGGCANGGGGTCGAGAAAGAGCAGCGGCAGAAAGACCACGGCCCCGCCGATGGCCTGNATGGCGGAAATGGCGAGNAAGGAATAGCGCCGCGAAATATAGCGCACGCACACGGCATAGCCGCTGGANGCGAGCACGGCGCCCAGCATGAGCAGGTTGCCGAGCAGGGGNTCGGGCGCGCGNTCGTCGCCGGGCGCGAAATAGGAGCTGATGCCCACGCCGAGCACGGCGAGGCCGATGGCNACGATGGTGCGCTTCGTGAGGCGCTCNTTGAGGAAAATCCACGCGGCNATGGCCGTGCAGATGGGCAGGCACCCGGCGATGACCCCGCCCTGCGCGGCCGTGGTGTATTTCATGGAAAAGGTCTCGCAGAGNAAGAACAGGCAGGGCTCGAAGGCNACCATGAGCGCGAGATAGAACCAGTCGCCGCGCTCATAGGGGAGGCGCGCCCAGCGCCGCCAGAGCAGGAGATAGAACAGCGCGGCAAAGCCCACGCGCGCAAAGACGATCTGGCCGCCTGTGAACGAGCCGTAGGCGAATTTCACGGCAATAATGCCGCCGCCCCACATGGCGAAACAGAAAACCAGCAGGCAGAGGATGAGCCGGGTGGACGGTGTTTTCATGCAAGCCCCCTTGGTAGCCGCAAGGTAGCCTGCACCCGGCTTTGCCAGTGGCGCACATGCGCCATTTTTCGGAATTTCCGGCAGCGTTCTATACTATGCACATGGCGTGCAGCGTTTTCGAGAGTTGGTATTTCATTCGGGCTACCTGGGCTGACTCATTACCCCCATTCCGCAAACTCCGTCTGGAGCGAAGCGACAGGCGGATGCTAGTGCCGGAAGAATCCTAAAAAATGAAACTAGCAAAACCGAGGGGCGTTATAACCACTTGGGAAAACACTATTTATTTTTTGCCATTCGGAAAAGCCTAGAAAACTTCTTGAATTCCTTTTCCAAGTTGGCGTAAATCAAGGCTTACCAGACTCTCCAGGAGTCAGCAAGAAAAATATTTTTTTGGAGCTCGAATGGTCAAGCCCGCGTCGCCATCCATCCGAATTAAAACGCCCTATGTAGGGGTGTATTACCGCTTTGCCAAGCGGAGGAAGTGCGCGGACGGCAAGCTCGATAAGTGCTACGACATCACCTTCAAGCGCCCAGGCGGCAAGACTGTTTACGAGCGCGTGGGCTGGAGGTCTGAAGGCTATACGATTGAGGACGCGATAAAACTCCGGGGACTCAGGATACGCGAGACCAGGCATCCCGAGCTTTTCAAGCCCAGGAAACCCGAGCGCTCCAAGGGCATCACGGTTGATGAAGCCTGGGACGCCTTTAAGCAGAATTGGCTCCCTAACCTCAAAAATCAGTACCACACGGAAAAAACGTATGAGCGCTATATTCGTCCGCGCTTCGGCCAGAGATACATCCTTACCATCAGCGAGCTTGAGCTTGAGGGATTCAAGCAGGAGCTTCTTACCACAGGCGGAAAAGAGGGAAACGGCCTAAAACCCGCATCAGTTGCCCAAATCATCACGAATTTTAAGCGCATCGTGAACAAGGCATTGAAATGGAATATGTTTGAAGGGCGGAATCCCCTTTCCGGCATGACCGTAAAAAATTCCTTTGAGAAGCGCGAACGCTATCTTTCACGCGAAGAAGCAGACAGGATATTTGACGGCTTGCAATTCGTTTCTTGCCCCCTATACAAAATTTCTCGGATTGCGCTTTATACCGGACTTCGGTTAAACGAAATCATCAACTTACGCGGGCGTGACATCAATCTGGAGCAGGGCACCATCCATGTTCGGTTCGGCAAAGCAGGGGAAAGAACCGCATATATACCCAAGGATTTCACAGCGGAGCTTGCAAGGATGCTTCCACCAGACCCGGCGGCTCTCCTTTTCGCTCGTGCCGATGGAGGCCCCTTGTCTGCGGCGGCAACCTCCTTGGCGTTTGCCAAGTTCATTGACAGTGCGGGCTTGAACGAGCCGGGCGTGGATACCCTCCACAAAATCGTTTTTCATACCTTTCGCCACACCTTTTGTTCGTGGTTAGCCATTGCGGGTGTGCCGCTCTATACGATTGCCAAACTCGCCGGGCACAAGACCATCAGCATGACCCAGCGATATGCCAAACTTTCGCCCAGTGTCCAGCGAGACGCCCTGGATCACTTGACATGACCCCTGCCATCTTCTGGAGCGAGGAAGCGAAGAACCGGCCAAGTGCCGGTTTTTTGTTTTTATCTTCTAAAAAATATCACGCTATTTTTATTAGTTACATATTAGCGATGCAATTTTTTGCAACTTAATGCAATATTATGCAAATTTCTGAAATTATCCGCGATAAAATGCAAATAAATGCAAAATTATAGACATAAATTGCAAATATTTGCTAGTAACAAGAAGGCAGGACAGGTAAAGTAGTACCACTTTTCAAGTGGCTACTTTACGTCCTGCCCCCTCAACGCCGGGGGTGGCTTGCTTATTCGCCTACGGCTCAACGCTGAAAGCACGAAGATGAACGCCAAAAAGCCCAAGCGCTCGGAACAGGTCAAGGCATATGTCACACGGAAGGAGCTTCTTGCCATCGTGGAGTCAAGCGAGCGCGCCGGACTCACCCTCTCCGAATTCATCCGGCGCGTCTGCCTGGGGGCGCGTATCGAGAGCCGCGAAGATCAGCAGGCCCGGCGAGAGCTTTTGAAGGTCAATGCCGACCTGGGGCGGCTTGGCGGTCTCTTGAAGCAGACGCTGGCAGCCGGGCACAAGGAACAAATTTACGGGCTGCTCCATAATATCGACCAGGCGCAAGCGCTCGTGAAAGCCAAGATACGGGGCCTATGATAAGCAAGCGCATCCAATGCCGGGCGGGCAATGACAACTATGGGCGTCTC
>JAAUYX010000064.1 GCA_014804905.1 Desulfovibrio sp.
AGCTCACGCAGCTTGCGGGCGTGTTTTCCTTGCGGGGCGAAATCTGCGGCGTGTGCATGGCGTCATAGAGGGTGATGTTGCCGCCCTCGGCCTTGCCCTCCTGCGTGTGGCAGGTGGTGCAGGCCACGGCGTCGCCCGTGTGGTGGCAGACGATGCAGTCTTTCCCGGTGCGGGCCATCCATTTTTCATGCACCACATGGTTGAAGGTCACGGGCTGCATGGCCGCGGCCTTGGGATTGGCCTTGGCGCCTACGGGGAAGATGACGATGGCCGAGGGCGCGCCGCTGTCCGTGGGCTCCAGGGCGGCGGGAGCCGCTCCGGGAGCCGGGGGACATGCCGCGAACGCCAGGAGCGTGACCGCCAGCAGAAAAAGAGTTGTGCCGTTTCTCATGCGCTTTTCCTTTTGCAACAGAGACCACGATATGCACCGCCCGCGACGCCGCGCCGCGGACGCACCCCGGAAGGAATTTCGTATCAGGTCAACGGTAGCCCACAGAAAGGATTACGTCAAGGCGGCGCCGCAAAGCGGCGCGCTTGCTCCNGAAGGGCCGGAGCGCGGCGTTTTATGCGCCTTTCAGGCCTTCAAGGAAGCGGCTCGCGCGGGCGAGCAGCGGCGCCTCCGCGCCTTCGCAGGGGAGGAANACGGCCTCCGGCCGGGCGCGAAACCAGGTGAGCTGGCGCTTGGCATAGGCGCGGGTATTGGCGAGCCAGCGGGCGCGGCAGTGGANAAGGGTCGTCCGGCCCTCGAGATAGTCGAGAAGTTCGGCGCAGCCGATGCCCGACCAGCCNGGCAGCCGCACNCCGTCCACCGCGCCGGGCGCGCGGGCGAGGGCCGCTCGGGCTTCCTCCACAGCCCCGGCCCCCAGCATGGCATCGAGGCGNCGGGAAAGGCGCGGNGTGAGCCAGTCGAGCGAAGCGTCGAGCACAAAGAGCGGGCCCGCGCANAGGGGNNCGCTCATGGCGTGGCTGTGCCACCAGCTGAAGGTCTTGCCCGTACCTTCCAGCACCTCGAGGGCGCGGAGGATGCGCTGCCTGTCGCGCGGGTGGATGCGGGCNGCATAGGCCGGGTCGGTCCGGGAAAGCTCCGCATGCAGGGCTTCCGGCCCCGAGGCGGCGAGGCGNGCGGAGAGAGCCCGNGTCACCTCCGCCGGAATGGCCGGGATGGCGGCCATCCCCCTGAGCAGGGCCTGGAAATAGAGGCCCGTGCCGCCCACGAGCAGGGGCACGCGGCCGCGTGCCGCCACTTCACGGGCTTTGGCGGCCGCCANGTCNGCCCAGCGGCCCGCGCTGATCTTTTCCGNCGTGGGCAAGAATCCGTAAAGATGGTGCGGGGCCTGCGNGCGCTCCTCCGGCGAGGGCTGGGCCGTGATGAGCGGAAAATCGGCATAGACCTGGCGCGAGTCCGCATTGATGATCTCGCCGCCGAGCTTGTCGGCGAGGGCGAGGGCGAGCGCCGTCTTGCCGGAGCCCGTGGGCCCGGCGAGGCAGATGACCGGAGTGGGGCCGGGCATCCTCAGTGGCCTGCTCCGGGAGCGGGCTCCGCGTCCTGTCCTGTGNCCGACGCTTTCCCATTGAAGCCGCCGTGCGGCGCGCCGAGGCAGGGCGTNCCGGGNCGCACCGCGCCTATCTGGTACTTTTCCTCAAGGGCCACGCGCACGTTCTCCGGCACCAGTCCCTTGACGTCCGCCCCCTGGCTGGCCGCGGACTTGATGATGGTGGAGCTGATGTAGAGCCACTGGTAGTCGGTCATCATGAAGACCGTCTGGATATGCGGCCGAAGGCGGCGGTTCATGAGCGCNAGCTGGAANTCNTACTCGAAGTCCGACACGGCGCGCAGGCCCCGCAANATGGCGCAAACCCCGGCGGCGAGGGCGTAATCCACGGTGAGGCCCGTGAACGGNGCCACGCTNACGCCCTTGAGATGGCGCGTGGCCTCGGCNGCCAGCGCCACGCGCTCCTCGAGGGTGAAGAGCGGGTTCTTGGGCGTGGTCTCGGCCACGGCGACGATGACGCGGTCAAAGACCTCGAGNCCCCGGCGGATGAGGCTCAGGTGCCCNTTGGTCANNGGGTCGAAAGTGCCGGGGTAGAGCGCGGTTTTCATGCCNGGGCCTCCGGGGCTTTCCAGATATGGATGACGGTCTGGCCGAAGCGGCGCACNGCCAGCGGCTCAAGGCCGGGCACGGGGAGAAGCTGGAGGCCCTCCTCCACTTCCGCCGTGACGAGCGCGCCCGGCGCGAGCCAGGCCCCCGCCGCCAGCAGCTCGAGCGCGGGCTGCGCCAGNGTCTTGCGGTAGGGCGGGTCCAGAAAGACGAGGTCAAAGGGCGCNCCCGCCACCGTGAGGGCCGGGCGGCGCAAAAAGCGGANGNCATCCTCGCTTACGACGCGCGCGCGGCCCGCGAGGCCCAGGGCCGCCACATTGGCCTCGAGGGCGCGCAGGGACGCCTTGCCGTTCTCCACCAGGCAGGCTTCGGGCGCGCCGCGGCTCAGTGCCTCGAAGGCGAGGCTGCCGCTGCCCGCGAAGAGGTCCAGCACGCGCGCCGTCGCCATGTCCGCGCCGCGGGCCTCGAGCATGGAAAAGAGCGCCTCGCGCGTGCGGCCCATGGCCGGGCGGCAGCCTTCGCCCGCGGGTGTGGCGAGCCTGCGGCCCTTGAAGGTTCCGGCGATGATGCGCATGGTCTAGACCCGTGCCAGGAGCCGCGAGAGCTCGCCGTCGAGGCGGGTGAGCGCTTCGGAGAGCTCTTCGGCAAGCGCCGCCTGTTCGTCCGGTGTCCCGGCGGGCGCCGCGGCCACCCTTTCCCTGAGCAGGGCCAGCTTGCGCTCAAGGTCGCCCGTGAGGCCCGCCAGGTCCACGGGCGGCCGCGCCTCCTCATGGCGCTCCACCCCGGCCACGCGGCGGCCTTCGAGCGTGAGCTGCTCGAGATAGTCCGGCACAAGCGGCATGATGCCGAAGCGCTCCCTGATAAGGGCGCCCAGCGCCGCCTGGGCCCTGGGCTCGCCGTGGACGAGCACCACCTGCGGGCGCCGGCCCTCCGCCCCGGCGGCAAGAGGCGCGAGCCAGTCCAGAAGCTGGCTTTGCCCCGCGTGCCCGGAAAAGCCGTTGATGGTGAAGATGCGCGCGGCCGAGGCCACCTCCTCGCCGAAAAGGCGCAGGCTCGCCGCCTTTTCCACCAGCCTCCGCCCCGGCGTGCCCTGCGCCTGGTAGCCCACAAAGACCACGCTGGCACCGGGGCGCCAGAGATTGTGGCGCAGGTGGTGGCGGATGCGGCCCGCATTGCACATGCCGCTTGCGGAAATGACGATGGCCGGGCCGTCGAGGTCGTTGATGCGCATGGATTCCTGCGCGCTCAGGGTATATTGGACGCGCGCCATGAAGGCCGCGGCGTCCGCGTCGTGGTAGAGGGCGCGGGCGGCCTCGTCAAAGAGCTCGCCGTGNCGCGTGAAGATTTCCGTGGCGCGGATGGCGAGCGGGCTGTCGAGAAANATGGGCATGTCGGCGGGGAGCTGCCCGGCGCGCCAGACATTGAGCAGGCAATAGAGCACCTCCTGCGAGCGCTCCACCGCAAAGGCCGGGANGATGACCTTTTCGCCGTGGCCGTGGGCCCAGGCGATGGCGGCTGCGAGTTCGGCCTCGCTTTCGCCCTCGTTTTTATGGTTGCGGTCGCCGTAGGTGGATTCCATGATGACATAGTCGGCGGCGGGCGGCGTTTCCGGGTCGCGCACGATGAGCGCNTCGGGTCGGCCGATGTCCCCGGAAAAGATGAGGCTCGTGCGGGCGCCATTTTCCTCCACCTCAAGGCGCACGCTACCCGAGCCGAGGATGTGTCCCGCGTCGTGCAACACGGCGCGCACGCCCGGCGCGGGCTCGAAGGGCGCGTGGTAGGGGAGCGGCCGCAGCAGGGCCGCGGCCCTGCGCGCNTCCTCCACGGTGTAGAGCGGCGCGGGCGGATGNTTGAGGCCGCGCCGGCNGTATTTTTTGGCCTCGCGCTCGGCTTCCATTTCCTGGATATGGGCGCTGTCCTCCAGCATGACGCCGAGCAGGTCCGCCGTGGCGGTGGTGCAGTAAATGGGGCCCCTGAAGCCGTGGGCCGCGAGCGCGGGCAAAAGGCCGGCATGGTCCATGTGGGCGTGGGTGAGGATGACGAAATCGAGGCTTTCGGGCCTGTAGGGCGCGAGATTGCGGTTGCGCTCCTCCATGGCGCGGTTGCCCTGGTGCATCCCGCAGTCGATGCAGAAGCGCGCGCCTGCTGCCTCAATCATATGGCAGGAGCCCGTGACCGTGCGCGCCGCGCCGAGAAAGCGAATCTTCATCGTACCTCCCTTTCGGGGCGCGAAGCCAGCGCCCGCGGGCACAGTACCTGCGNGGGGGGCCGAAATCAAGGGAGGACGGGGAAAAGGAAAATACGGAAGGCGGCCTCGCCGCCCGCGCCTAGACGCGGTAGGTGACGATATTGTCGTAAAAATCGAAGCCGATCTGGGCGAGGGAGATGGTCCTGTCCACGATATGGAAATTGGCCATTTCCATCATCGGGCGCGGCTTGGCGCGCTGCGGGTCCGCGAGGTGGTAGTGCGCCTCGTCNNCGCCGNGNGCCGNNCNCGCCATCTGTAGACAGACGACCTCTATGGGCGTTACCATGCAAGCCTCCGGGAAGGAGCATCGGCCCGGTGAATACCCTTGTGGGCACTCTAGCGCATCTTNCGCGGAAAGGAAAGGAGGGAGCCATGCCAGGGAGCGGGAACGGGGCGGCGATTGCCGTGCGCCCCTACACGGCGGCGGACCTTGCNGCCATGCGGGACATCTGGAACGAGGTGGTAGATGCGGGCCAGGCCTTTCCGCAGGAGGAGCGCCTCACCCCCGTGGGGGCGGCGGAATTCTTCGCCGGTCAAAGCAGCACCTGTGTGGCCGTGGATGCGGACGGGACGGTGCTCGGGCTCTTTATCCTTCACCCCAACAATGTGGGCCGCTGCGGGCATATCGCCAACGCGAGCTACGCCGTGGCCGGGCACGCGCGNGGNCAAGGCGCTGGCGAGGCCCTCGTGCGCGCGAGCCTNGAGGAGGCCGGGCGNCTCGGCTTCCGCATCCTTCAGTTCAACGCCGTGGCCGTGGACAATGCGGCCGCGCGGCGGCTCTATGAAAAGCTGGGCTTCACGCCGCTCGGCATCATTCCGGGAGGCTTCCGCCGCCCCGACGGGAGCTATGTGGACATCGCCCCCTATTGGCACGCCGTGGGCGACGCGCTGTTGAGTTGAGTAAGGTTGCGGATTAGCATGGGGCGGCGGGGACGCGGGCACCGTCCGGCCGGTTCCCGAAGGAGGCCCCATGAACCTTGACGCCATTGCCGCCAGATATGCGCCCATCGCCTGCAAGGGCATCCTCCTCGCCGTGGGCATGAGCGGNTCGGTGATTTTCGGCGTGGCNATCGGNTATCCNGCCATGTCGCCNTTTGCCGCCTTCGGGGCCATGATGGCCATGCACATCACCCCGCGCCACGGCGTGGTCGCCAAGGTGGGCGGGGCGCTGGCGGGCTGCCTCTTCCTGCTGCTCGCNGCCTCCGTGAGCGAGGNCATCGGCCCCTATCCCCTGCTCGCGCTGGCCTTTCTTTTCGGCCTGAGCTGGCTCGCGGCGCTGCCCAAGAGCGACCTNGCCTATCTNGGCTTTGTGGCCAAGTTCGCGGCCATCGCCGTGCTCCTGAGCTTTTTTGATTTCACGCCCTCGCTCGCCATGGGCCTCTATTTTTGCGGCGGCATCCTCCTCGGGCTGCTTCTGAGCCTCGCGGAAATGGCCTTTGAGCAGGAAAACGAGCAGCGCCCGCTGGCNCAGCTCCGCGCGCTCCTGCACGGCGACATCAACGACCCCTGGCTTTCCCTCGTCATCCCGGTGACGGTGGTGGTGTCCTCGCTCATCGCCAAGAATTTCTCCTATTCCAACCCGGCTTGGGTGGGCCTCACGGTCATCTTTGTGGCCAATGCGGACGACTCCCTCGAACTGAAGCGCATCCTCGCCAGGGTCGTGGGGACCATTGCGGGTGCCTTTTTGGCCTACCTGCTCCTGCGCTACATCCACCTGCCCCTGCAACTGGCTCTGGTGGTGGGGCTCGCCGCGTTTTTCATGCCCTTTTCCATAAAGCATTACACCATCTTCAGCCTGATCATCACCTGCATCGTGCTGGTGCTCATTGACATCGTGATGCTGGACCATGGCGGCGACATGCGGCTTCTGTTCTGGCGCTGCATCGACACGGTGTTCGGCTGCGTCTGCGTGTTTTTCGCCAACCTCATCCTGAAATACCTCTATTGGCGCAGAAAGCGCCACGCCAGGAAAGACGCCGCGGCAGGCACGGCGCCCAGCGCATAGGGGGAAGGTCCGGGAAGGCTCAGGACCAGCGGATGCCCAGCAGCCGGGCGGCAACGGGCGCGATGTCCGTCTGCCGGGCCGGCAGGGGGGTATCTTCCGGCGCGCCCACCAGCCAGAAGGGCACGCGCCGGGCCACATCCGTGGCGTCGCTGTGGCTCCCATC
Source organism: Desulfovibrio sp. (assembly GCA_014804905.1). Lineage (GTDB taxonomy): Bacteria > Desulfobacterota > Desulfovibrionia > Desulfovibrionales > Desulfovibrionaceae > Desulfovibrio. The sequence continues at coordinate 6,516 of JAAUYX010000064.1, forward strand.
TGCGTCCATGCCGTGATCGCTCGTGACAAGGACGCTGGCGCCCCAGTCGAGCCACGCGGGCACATGGAGGGCGAGCAGGGCGTCGGCGGCGCGCACGGCCTCGCGATAGGCGCGGGACTCGGCCCCGGCGGCGTGGCCCGCGAAGTCGATGCCCATGCTGTGCACGAGGAGCAGGTCCGGCGTGAACCTCTGGCGCAGGGCCTCGGCGTCGCGGAAGAGCTCGGCGTCGGGATAGGCGTCCTCGCTGTAAAAGAGGCCGTGCTGGATGGGGAGATTCGCGTCGACGCTGAGGCGGTCGCGGGCGGGCACGAAGGGCGCTACGTTGCAGAGTTCGCTCACCCAGTGGTACGCGGCCGCCGCCGTGCGGAGGCCGGCCGCGCGGGCGCGGGCGAAGAGCGTGGGCGCGGGCGCGAGGCGGGCGTCCTCATTGCGGACGATGCCCGTCTCAAGGGGCGTCCTGCCCGTGAGCAGCGTGGCGTAAATGGGCCTTGAGAGCGGCGGCAGCTCGGCCGTGAGCTCCGCGTGACGCGCCTCGCCCGCCTGCGTGAGCGCGGCGAGAAAGCCCATGTGCGTGGCCGCGGCGCCCGCGGCGAGCCCGTCCAGCAGCACGAAGACGAGGCGGCTCACCAGTCTCCCCCGTCGGCTTGTGGCAAATCCTCCCGCCGGGGAAAGTGCAGCTCCGGCGCGAGGTCGCGCAAGGCCGTGAGTGTAGTGCCTTCCACAGTGAAGGTGTCGCGCAGCCAGCGGCAGAAGCGGAAAATCTTGTCCAGCGCCGCTCGGGCCGCGGCCTCGTCCGGCACATGGGGCGAGCCGCCGGGAAGCATCTCGGACGAATGCCAGAAAAGCCCCAGCACCTTGCCGCCGCGCCGCACATGGAGCCTTGTTGCGAGGCGCATGGCGCGGGCCCCGTGCCAGAAAGGATTGGCGCTCAGGGCCCCGAAAAAGTGGAAGCGGTCCAGAAGTTGCGGCTTCTCGCGCGCAAGAGCGTGCCAGAGCCGCTCCAAGCCCGGCACAAGCGGCACCTGCGTGATGGGCGCTTCGAGCAGGGGGCGCCCCGGCGCGCCCTCCACCCAGTAGGGGTCCGGCGGGGCGAGAAAGTGGTCCGGCCCGTTGCGGAAGACGCGCAAGGGGCAGACCGAGCTGTCCACGAGGATGCCTTCCTCGGCGAGCAGGGGGCGGACCTCGGCCTTGAGGTCCCAGCGGCCCATGCGGAAGCTCGTCAGCGGCGCGCCCTGAAAGTCGCGCCCGGCGTCGAGCAGGGTGCGCAGCCTCCGGCGCAGGAGCTCCCGAGGGAGGAGGTGGGTGCGCGTTGGCTCGCCCGGAGCGGCGTCGCCCTCAAGGGGCGGGGTGCTCCAGTGGTGGAGATGCGCCCCGATTTCGGCGCCGTGCCGGTCACGCATTTCGGCGAGCACCGCGCGGGCCTGGGCGGAGGCAAAGACGGTCCAGGCGCAGAAAAGCGTCAGCGGAAAGCCCAGCTCGTCCGTGAGCGGCGCGAGCTTCCGCAAAAGCTCCACATTGCGGACGCCGCAATCCCGGCTCGCATAGCAGCCGGAAAAAAGGCCCTCCTCCTCCACGTCGAGGCTGATGACCACGCGCAGGGGCGACCTTGCGTTGGTGGCGGGAATGGCGGATATGTGCGGGGCTGGCATGGGCACACCCTAGCGCGGGGCGGCCGCCAGGGCAATGCCCCGCCGCTTTGCAAGCGCGCCCGGATGGCGTAGGATAGGATACCCTGCCGCACACGCAGGCCACCGGAGACGCCATGCCAGAACCCTGTTCCGTCCTCTTCCTCATGGAAGACCTCTGTTTCGGGGGCACGCAGCGCCAGACCCTCGAGCTGGCCCGCCGCCTTGACCGCGAGCGCTTCACGCCCTCCATGCTCATGCTCACGGGCCCCACGGACCTCGACGCCGTGGCCGCGGAGGCCGGCATCGGGCTCAACTATCTCGGCACGGGACGCAGCGTGGCACGGTTTTTCTTTCTCCGTCTGGGTTCGGCCCTGAAGCGCCATGCCCCGGACATCCTCGTGCCCTGCACGGCGCTGCCCAATATCTGGGGGCCCATCTGGGGGCGCACCCTCGGCATCCCGGCCATCATCGGCACCTGCCGGGGCGGCGGTGCCCTCAGCCGCCAGCACGAGTGGCTGCTCTGGCGGCTGTGCGACCACCACATCTGCAATTCGCGGGCACTGGTGGAGGGCCTGCGCAAGCTGGGCGAACCCGCTGGCCGCATCAGCTATATCCCCAACGGGGTGGATACCGAGCGCTTCCGCCCCGGCGCCGAACCGCCCTCCGAGCGGCCGCCGCTCATCCTCTGCGTGGGGCGGCTCGCGCAAGACAAGGGGCACCTCACCCTTCTGCGCGCCTTCTCCGTCGTGGCCCGCCAGGTGCCGCAGGCGCGCCTGCGCCTCGTGGGCGACGGCCCGCAGGAGGCGCAGATACGGATGCTCGCCGGGACCTTCGGCCTCGGGGACCGGGTGGAATTCGTGCCCGGAAGCCCGGATGTGCGCGAGCATTACGCGGAGGCGCGCATCTTCGCCCTGGCCTCGGTGCGCGAGGGCCAGCCCAATGTCATCCTCGAGGCCATGAGCTGCGGGCTGCCCGTCTGCGCCACGGCGGTGGGGGGCATCCCCGGTCTTGTGGAGAACGGCGTCACCGGCCTGCTCTCGCCCGCGGGCTATGCCGAGGCGCTGGCCGCGTCGCTTTTGCGCCTTCTGGCGGACCCGCCGCTGGGCGACGCCCTCGGCCGCGCCGGGCGCGCGCGGGTGGAGCGCGACTTTTCCTTCGCCACCATGGTGGCGGCCCACGAGGAGCTTTTTGACCGCCTGCACCGCAGCAGGCGCGGCGAGCGGGAGGACATGGACGCATGAAGCCGGCACGCAGTTTTTCTCTGGCGGCCCTCGCCTGCCTGTTCGTTCTTCTGGCCGCGCCCGCGGCACCTGGGGCGGAAAAAGCCGCGCCCAAGACCATTAAAAGCGGCTCCGGCGAAGTGACCGAACTCTGGACGGGCAAGGTGCTCACGGCCACCTTTCGCGCGGGCATGTGCTTCCGCACGGACGGCCGGGCGCGCGGCGTGCTCATCCTCCGTCATTCCAACGGTCAGGAGGACACCTATCACCTCTACGGGCATATCCGCGCCAATGCCTTTGACCTCACGCATGGCTCGGGCCATTCCTTCACCGGCCGGCTCACGGGCCCCGCGAGCATGGAGGGCCGCGTGAAGCTGAAAAACGGCCTTTCCCTCAACCTCGAGGGCAAACGCGAGCAGGATGTGCCGCTCGCGGCCGAGGATTGCGCGCCGCTGCCCCGTTGACTTCAGTCCCACAGAGCCCCGGAGGAGCCATGACCGTAGCCTTTTTCATCCTCGGACTTGTCCAGTGCGCGCTTCTCTACCTGCTCACGGGCACGGGCGTGAGGCTCGCGCGCAAGGCGCAGCAGGAGCGGGAGGAAGCCCGCTACGCGCCCAAGGACGGCTGGCCGGCCGCGGCCATGATCATCCCTGCGGCGGGGAGTGACCCGCGCATGGAGGCGGCCCTGCGCAGCCTCATGGAGCAGGACTATCCCGGCCTCATGCACATCCTCGTCACCGCCGGAGAGGATGACCCGGCGGCCAACGTCATCCGCCGCCTCAAGGAGGACTATCCCTCCCTGCGCCATGTCATCGCGGGCGAGGCGAAAGGCTGCGGCCAGAAAAACTGGAACAGCCTCGCGGGTGTGGCCGCCGTGGGCGACGCGGCGGACATCTATCTTTTCTGCGACAGCACCCACATGGCGGACCCGGAATTCGCGCGCTGCCTCGCCGGGCCGCTGGCGCGCCAGGAGGCCGCCTTCAGCACCGGCTATCATGAGGTGGAGCCGCGCGACCACGGCATCGTGACTCTGGGCTATGCCCTGAGCGTCCTGCTCATGCGCCTTTTGCAAGGGGTAGCCGCCTTCACCCAGCCTTGGGGGGGCGCCATGGGCATGACCCGCGCGGCCTTCGAGCGCTACGGCGTGGCGAAGCTCTGGGCCTCCACCGTGGTGGACGACTGCTCGCTCGGGGCCATGCTCGTGGCGCGCGGCGTGCATGTGCGCCTCTGCGCGGCCGCGCTTCTGCGCACCACGGCGCACGGCCACGCCTTCGGCACCTGGCGGGCGTGGATGGACAGGCAGGTGCTCTTCCTCAAGTTCTGTATGCCGGGCCAGTGGCTTTTGCTCGGCGTGCTCGCCGTGCTCATGCTGGCCCCGACCGTATGGGCGGCCTTCACCATCTGCCGGGACCTTCTGGGCCGCGGCGGCGGCACCGGGCCCTTCCTCGCGCTTATCTGGCTTTTGCTGCTTTCGGGCACGCTCTCGTCCTGGCGCAGGCTCGTGCCCGTGCGCGTGCCGCTGGGCCGCTGGATAAGCGCCTTTTTCCTGGCGTCCGGGCTGTTCGGCTGGGTGTATGCGGCGAGCATTCCGGCGCGGACCATTGTCTGGCGGCACATGGTCTATCTTGTGGGCCGGGGGGGCGTGCTCCTCGGGATGCGGCGGCGGGGTTAAGAAGGAGGCTCTTCCGCCAACCCTTTTTGACAGCAGGCCGCCGAGGCCGTACATTGGGCCGTCGGGGGGAGCCCCCGGAAGGCGCCGTGGGCCGCAGGCCGTCCACTCCCGCCGAAGGAGCCGGAGTTTTCCATGATCGTCACGTCCGACCTTTTTCGCGTCAGCCTGAGGCAGGTGGTGCGCCAGCGCGGTTTCGGGGTCATCCTCTCCATCGCGCTCGGCATCACGGCCTTCATCGTGCTTTCCGTGCTGGGCCGCGAGATTCGCTACAAGGTCGGGCAGGACATGGTGCTCATGGGCGGCGTCAACGTCATCCAGATATATATGGATGACGCGGCCTATCCGGGCCAGCCCCGCCGCGAGTTCTATCCCGAGACCGTGGAGGCGCTGCGCGCGCTTCCTGGCGTGGGCATGGTGAGCCGCAATTTGCGCGGCGGCCGCATCTTTGAGCTCAGAACCTCGGGCGAACGCAAGATTCACATGGATTTCATCGGCGTGGACCAGTATTTCGCCGATGTCTATTCCCTCACCCTGGTGGCCGGGCGGCTCTTCGACACCTCTGACATGGAGCGCCACCGCCGCGTGGCCATGCTCGGGCGCGAGGCCTCGCTCATGCTCTACAAGACGCCGGAAGAGGCCGTGGGCAAGCTCCTCATCCTCGGCAAGGACGTCTTTGAGGTGGTGGGCGTGGTGAGCGGCGTCATGCTCGGGAGCTGGGGCCGCGGCGGCTTTTTGCCCTATACGGTCATGGTGGACCGGAACTGGGTTGGCGGCAAGGTGGACAGGCTCTTCATCCGCGCCATCGGCTGGGAGGACGTCTCGCCGCTTGTCAAGCTCATCCCCAAGGTGGTGCGCGAGCACCAGGCCGCGCCGCACATGGTCATCCGCACCCAGGAGGAGCAGCTCGCCCGCATCCAGACCACCTTCATGTGGGTGGAGGCGCTGCTCTGGCTCGGCATCGTGGCCTCGCTCATGCTCGGCGGCTTCGGCATCTGGTACGGCACCTTCGCGGCGGTGCGCGCGCGCACGCGCGAAGTGGGCCTGAAAAAGGCCATGGGCGGCTCGGACGCGGACATCCTGGCCCAGTTCCTCGCCGAGGCCCTGTGCAAGTCGCTGGCGGGCGGCGTGCTCGGCATCCTTCTGGGCGTCATCCTCGTGGAAATCGGCTCCTGGTCGCTGGGCACGGGCATTTCCTATCCGCTCCTGCTCGCGAGCAGCATCGGCAGCATTCTTTTCTCCGCCCTCATCGGCGTGGCGGGCGGTCTCTATCCCGCCATCCAGGCGAGCCGCATGGACGTGGTCTCGGCCCTGCGCTTTGAATGAAAAGGTGAAGCATGGCACCAGTCATCATCGCCAAGGATTTGTACAAGTGCTACGCAGGCTTCGCGCCCGTGCTGCGCGGCGCGAGCCTCGAGGTGGAGGCCGGGGAGATGGTCGCCATCATGGGGCCTTCGGGCTGCGGCAAGTCCACCATGCTCCATATCCTCGGGCTGCTCCACGCGCCGGACGCGGGCTCGCTCGAGATTCTCGGCACGGACGTGCTCAAGCTCACCCGCGAGCAGACAGCCGCCTTCCGCCGCGGGAACCTCGGCTTTGTCATGCAGTCGAGCAACCTTTTCGAGCATTCCACGGTGTTCGAGAATGTGGAATTTCCGCTCATCTATGAAAAGGTTCCGCCGCAGGAGCGCTGGGAGCGCGTCATCCGCGCGCTGGAGCTGGTGCGCCTTTCCGCCCGCGTCCACTACCGCAGCAACCGCCTTTCCGGCGGCGAGCAGCAGCGCGTGGCCATTGCGCGCGCCATGGTCAACAATCCGCGCATCCTCCTCGCCGACGAGCCCACCGGCGCGCTTGACGCGAAGACGAGCCGGCTCATCATGGACAATTTCCGCGCGCTCTGCCATTCGGGCGGCGTGTCCATGGTCATGGTCACGCATGACCCCAAGATGGCCGAGTTCTGCGACAGCGTGTACACGCTGGAGGACGGCGTCCTCCACTGCCGAAAGCACGAG
>JAAUYX010000065.1 GCA_014804905.1 Desulfovibrio sp.
TGACTGAACGGTGTGGTTTCGGGGGACGACGGGGCGGGGAAATCTTGCTCGGAAGTCATGCAGTTCCTTATGAGGCGCCGCTACGGGGCGCCCGAAAAATTTGCGAACCCGGCTTCTGGCAGCGCGGCAAAACGCCCTCGCGCCGAAAACTCGCGCCCTGCGGCGCGCCGGTTTCGGTCCCAAGCATACGGCGTTTCTGAAATTATGCAAGGCGAAGTCACCTCGCGCGCGGGGAAGCGGCCACGCCGGGGCGTCACCGCTTGCCAGCCGGCCCGCGCGGGCGTAGATGACGGGCATGGATATTGCGGAACACGAAGCCTGGTTTCTGGACTATGCCCGGGCGCAGCGCGCCCTCGAGACCGACGACCCGGGACCCATCGACCTCAAGATGCGGCACAGCCACGAGGTGCTGGCCACGGCCCGCGCCATCGTGGCCGAAAGTCCCATGACGGAGGAGGTGCGCCGTGCCTCACTTCTGGCAGCGCTCTACCACGATGTGGCGCGCTTTGAGCAATACCGCCGTTATCGCACCTTCCGCGACCGGGAATCATGCAATCACGGGCTCATGGGCGTGCGCATCCTCAAGCGGGAGCAACGCCTCGCCGACGAACCACGCCTCCTGCGTCAGCGCGTCCTCACGGCGGTGGGGCTGCACAACCGCTTCGCCCTGCCCTCGGGACTGCCGGAAACCAGTGGCCTCGTCACCCATGTGGTGCGCGATGCCGACAAACTCGACATTTTGCGCATCATGCATGAAAACCTTTGCGGTCCCGAGCCTTACCACCCTTCCGTGGTGCTGAACCTTCCCGACGACCCCTCTCTGGTGGGCGGGGCCGTGCTGGCCGCGGCGCGCCAGGGGCGCGTGGCCGCCTACGGGGACCTGACGAGCGTCAACGACCTGCGCGTCCTGCTTGGCACCTGGCTCTTTGACATGCATTTTCCCGCCAGTCGGCGCCAGTTCGCCGCCGCTGGGCACGCCCGGGCGCTCTTGGAGGGCCTGCCCGAGGACGAGGGCTATGGGGAGACGCGCGCCGCCCTGCTTGAGCGCCTGGCGGCCGTGGGCGCGGAGTCCGCGGCGCACCCCTGAGCTTTCGCCCGAAATTTGCCACAAAAAAACCGCAGGCTCCCTGAAACCTGCGGTTTTTTCACGATATTCGCGGTGGGGCGGCTACATGAGGTAGTCACCCCGGTTGAATTTGAATTTTTCCGTGGCGGTCAGCACTTCCAGTTCGTTCAGCAAGTCATCCAGACCGGGATTCTTGCCCCGCACGCCGGCCGTATCCTGCTTGAGGCGCGCCACTTCGCTGTCGATACCTTCGAGCAGCGAATAGGCTTCGCGCAGGGAGCCGTCGGTCGAGGACGAGCCCAGGGTTTTGGCATAGGTGTCCCACATGTCCAGCGTGCCGGAAGCCTGATCAAAGGCCGCCAGCATCACCGCCATGTCGGGGTCGGTTGCCTGGCTCGCTTCGGCGCCGTTCAGCAGTATCTGGCTGTAGAGCGCCGCCTGTGTTCCCGGAGGAAGCGGACTGGTGGCCGAAGTGGTGTCCTGGCCGGCCAGCTGCTGCGTAAGCATGGCGTCAAACACGCCCGGCTGGCCCGAAGTTTTGCGGGTGGTCTGCGCCTGTTGTTCCTGTACGCGCAGCAACGCTTCCAGTTGTTCGGCATTTATTTCCATGATCGCCTCCAGGGTTGGCGTTTCCCCGGCATTGTGCAATATCCCTGCCAAAAAGCAGAAGTCCGCAGCACGGTGTTTTTCAAGACTTTTTTCAAAAATGCGGCGGCAATTTCTGCCGCCGGGCGCCGCGACCCTTTTCTGTGGCTGCAGTGTAGCGTCAACCAGGGCACTTGTCTATTTCTTCAAAACCACCTATCCTTATCTATATCCAGACGTTGAGTCTGAACGGCCCGGCGCCCCCGCGCCCCGTGGGCCATGCCGAGGAGGATGCCATGAAGGAAATCAAGAAGATCCTGTGCGCCGTGGACCTCTCCGACCACAGCAAGGATGTGGCGGCCTATGCGGCCATGCTTGCCAAGAGCCTGGGCGCCAGCGTCATCGTGGTCTATACCGCGCCCTCGCTGAGCCAGTATGTGGGCTTCCATGTGCCGCCCAATACCATCGAGAATTTTGTCGGCGAGATCGTCACCGGCGCCGAGAAGTCCATGGAAGCCTTCGTGGCCGAAAACTTCGCGGGCATCGAGGCCCGGGGCCAGGTTCTCATAGGCTACGCCGCCGAGGAGATCCTCAACCGCGCCCACGAGGAAAAGGTNGANATCATCGTCATGGGCACNCACGGCAGNAAGGGCATCGACCGCATCCTCTTCGGCTCNGTGGCCGAAAAGGTGGTCAAGAACGCCGACATGCCCGTGCTNACCATNCGTCCNCAGCGAGCCCCCCAAGGAATAACAGGGCAGTGCCCAGGGAGCGCCCCGCCGCGGGCGCTCCGGGCACCGGCCGCATCCTTTCGTCCTTCCCTTCGAGGTCAGCATGTCCGCACCATCGGTCCTTGAGCGCATCCAGGCGCTGGACGCCTATGCGCCCGGACTTTCCATTGCCGAAATCCGCCGCCGTCACGGCCTTGAAAAGGTCATCAAGCTCGCGAGCAACGAAAACCCGCTGGGGGCTTCGCCGCTGGCGCAGGAGGCCATCCGCCGCAACGCGGGGCTTGCCTTCCGTTATCCGCAGGGCGGCAACCCGCGCCTCACCGCGGCCCTAGCCGGGCTGCACGGCGTGGCGCAGGAGCGCGTGGCCGTGGGCAACGGCTCGGACGAGATCATCGACCTCCTCATCCGTATGCTGGCGGCCGACGGGGAGCACAACATCGTCTGCTTCGAGCCCTGCTTCAGCATCTATCCCATCCAGGCGCGTGTGGCAGGCGTGGGCCTGCGCCGGCTGCCCCTGCGGGCGGATTTTTCGCAGGATTTGGACGCCCTCGCCGCCCTGGCGGATGACGCGACGCGCGTTGTCTTTGTGACCACGCCGGACAATCCCTCCGGCTATTGCCCGCCGCGGGAGGATGTGGCGCGGCTCGCCCGGCGCCTTGCGGAAACCGCGCCCAAGGCCCTGCTGGTGGTGGACGAGGCCTATATGGACTTTGCGGAGGACGAGGCGGCCCGCACCCTGCTCCACGCCGGGGAGCTGCCCGACAATGTGGCGGTGCTGCGCACCTTTTCCAAGAGCTTTGGCCTGGCCGGGATGCGCATCGGCTACGGCATCCTGCCGCCCGCCATTGCGGACGGCTTCTGGCGGGCGCGCCTCCCCTTCTCCCTCAATGTGCTCGCCGAGGAGGCGGCGCTGGCCGCCCTTGAGGACAGCGCCTTCCGCGCCGCCACGCTCGAGACCGTGCGCACGGGGCGCCGGACCCTGGCCGAGGGCCTCCGGCGGCTTGGATGCGAGGTCTGGCCCAGCGAGGCCAATTTCCTCATGTTCCGACTTCCGGAAGGGCACGACGCGAAAGCCTGCTTCGAGGGGCTGCTCCGTCGCGGCATCATCATCCGGCCTTTGCGCAGCTACGGCCTGCCGGAGCATATGCGCGTCAGCGTGGGCACGCCGGAGGAAAACGCGGCTTTCCTCACGGCGCTTGAGGAAGAACTGGCCGCCGGAGCGCGCCCATGAGCTCCCGGAAAGATACCCCGAAGCTCCCCGTGGTGACGCTGGACGGCCCGGCGGGCGTGGGCAAGACCACCCTGGCCCGCCGCCTGGCCGAGGCCCTCGGCCTGCCCTATCTCGACACCGGGGCCATGTTCCGCACGCTTGCCTTACGCCTCGGGCCGGAGGCGGCGGCCCTCTCCCCGGAGGAACTGCACAGTCGCTGCGCCGCGTGGCCCTTCACTCTTGAGGGCACGGGCGCGGCCTCGCGCCTCAGTTGCGCGGGCGAGCCCGTAGGCGACGAAATCCGCACCGAGGCCGTGGGCCTTTTGGCGGCGCAACTGGGGACCATCCCGGCGGCGCGGGACATCCTTAAAGAGGCGCAGCAAAAACTCGGCNCGCGCGGCCCCCTCGTCGCCGAAGGGCGGGACATGGGCACGGCCGTCTTTCCCGAGGCGCGCTTCAAGTTCTTTCTCGACGCCACNCCGGAAACCCGGGCACTCAGGCGCCAGCGCGACCTTGCCCAACGCGGGCAGCACGAGGACCTCGCCGTACTCGCCGAACANATNCGCCAGCGGGACGCGCTGGACCGCGGGCGCGCCGTGGCCCCCCTGCGCCCCGCCGAGGACGCCCTCATCGTGGACACCTCCGCGCTGGACATCGAGGGCGTGTTCCAGGTNCTNATCAACCATATAGAGGCGCACGGCGGCCGCGCGGCACTCGCCTGACTCCTGCCTTCCGCCGCCTGCTGNCCCCCCACGGGGCGGCAAAATCTGCCTCNGGCGCGTCAAGGGCACGACGCGGGGGCGCCCGGCAGCCCCCAGACAGCGGCAGTTTTTGGCGCACGGCNGGCAGCTTTTGCCCGCAGCGGTGAGGCCCATCCNGCTAACTTNCTGATTTCAAAGTTTTTCTTTTNCGTGGCATGTTCCCTGCATATTCCGGGGCAATTCACCGGCGCACCGCGCCAAAAGGGAAACGCCTCAAAGGGGAGGATGACATGGAAAATCAGCTGGATTACGAAATCAACAAGGAACTGGGNGAGTGCTACCTTTTCATGGGCGACTTTGACAAGGCCGAGGAGTATTACCGCAAGGCCGCCGCGGGCAATTCCCGCAGCGCCGCTCCCTACATGGGCCTCGCCACTGTGGCCGTGCAGCGCTCCGAGCTGGACAAGGCCCTCGTGCTCTACGAGAAAGCGGCCTCCGTGGAAGAGACCGACAAGGCCCTTTGCGGCATCGGCCTCGTCCATATGGAGAAAGGCAATCACGAGGAGGCCTTCACCTACTTCACCCGTGCGCTGGAAAAATCCGCCGCCAACATCGTCGCGCTCAACTGCCTGGTGCGCGAGGCCTACCAGACCGGGCAGGTGGAAGCCACCCTGCCCTATCTCACCGCGGCCCTCGACGTCACNGAGGAGAAAGAGGCCGTGCGCGTGACCCTGGCNGGCTGCCTCATCTACCTCGGCCGNAACGACGAGGCGCGGGAGCACCTNGAAGCCGTGCTCGGCGACAACCCGGCCAACAGCAGCGCGAAAGAGCTTTTCGACACCATGGCCGCGTAAACGGGTTCCGCCCCGTCCTCGCGGCGGCGCATCTCCCCTCCCCACAAGGTTTTCCGGCCCCAGGATGGGCTTGGGGCCGGAAAATCTCCCCCAGGATGGGAGCGGAAAAACATCGCGGCGGCAGTCANCTTTTTGCAGGGCTGCCGGCCCAGGGACAGCCCCGANACCGGGAGCAGGCCTCGCGCCTGTTCCCGGTTTTCTTTTGNCGGNCNCNGTTTTTTGCGCCAGTGGCCGTTTTTCCCCCATCCGGCATTGAAGTGTCGCCATCCCTGTGCTATGTGCAGGGGCATACCCTCAAGGCTTCACCCGCAGACAGGGCGGACGCCCGGCATCCCCGGCGCCGCCCGTGAGGAGACCGCCATGCCGCGACTTGTCTATGGAGTCTGGGACGGCACTGTCTANGACAACCGCAACGGCGGCGACGCNACGCCCCCNGGACTGGACCTCTCCGTCTTTGACAGCTTCAGCGAGGGCAATCCCGCCCGCTCCTTCCTTTCCGACNGGGGCTTTCTCGTCTTTGATGCGGAGCTGCCCCTGCTCTGGGCCCTGTGGAAACACTTCGACAAGGTNGCTTCCGAGTCGTGCGGCAAATGCTCGCCCTGCCGCACGGGCGCGCCCCTGCTCCGCGACGCGCTGGCCGCGGCGCGCGACGGCGGGGCGGTGGACTGGCAGGATGTGCGCGACATCGCCCTTCAGATGAGCAATACCTCGCTCTGCGGCGTGGGCCAGACGGGCGCGCTNCCCCTTCTGGCGGCGCTGGCGCATTTCCCCACCGAGCTCGAGCGCGGCGCGGCNGCCGACGCCCGCGGTTTTTACAGCGCCATCACGAGCCCCTGTATCGAGGCCTGTCCNGGCCTNGTCAATATTCCCCGCTATATCGACTANATCAAGGACGGCCATGACGACCTCGCCGCCAATACCGTCCTGCGCAGTTATCCGCTGGTGGGAAGCTGCGGGCGCGTCTGCGTGCGCAGTTGCGAGCGCGCCTGCCGCCGCGGCAAGGTGGACGAGGCNGTCTCCATCCGCAACCTCAAGCGCTATGCCGCGGACAGGGCCATCGCCTCGGGGATGCTCNGGCCGCAGGANGCNGCCCCGGCCAAGGGCAAGCGCGTGGCCGTGGTGGGCGCGGGCCCGGTGGGCATTTCCTGCGCCTATCATCTGCTCGAGCGCGGCTATCCCGTGGATATTTTCGAGGCCAAGCCCAGGGCCGGGGGCATGATTCGCTACGGCATCCCCATCTATCGCCTGCCCAAGAGCACGCTGCAGGAAGAGACGGACATCGTGGCGGCCATGGGCGGCAGGTTTTTCTTCAACCAGAANCTNGGCCGGGATTTTGACGTGNACGNGCTCTTCCGNCGCGGCTATGACGCGGTGTTCATCGGCTGCGGCTGTCCCAGCGGGGCCTATCTCGGCATGGAGGGCGAGGACACGTCGCTTGACGGCTATGAAAACGGCATCGCCTTCCTCGAACGCGTCTACGAGGGCGTGGAGGCCGGGAATCCNCCCGTGCTCGAGGGCGACGTGGTGGTGGTCGGCGGCGGCAACGTGGCCATGGACTGCTGCCGTGCGGCCGCGCGCGTGGCCACGGGCGTGACGCANCTCATCTATCGCCGCACCGAGGNCGACGCCCCGGCGGACCCGGAGGAAATCAAGGCGGCNAAGGAGGAAGGCGTCCNGTTCCACTTCCTTTGCGGNCAGGACGCCCTGGTGGNGGAAAACGGCGAGATAACCGGCCTGCGCGTGCTGGACATGGAGCGCACGGAGCCGGACGCCAGCGGNCGCCGCGGGGTCAGGCCCATCNCCGGTTCCGCGCATGTCATCCCCTGCCGCCACGTCATCGCGGCCATCGGCCAGAAAACCGACGCCGCCATGCTGCGCGAGGACGAGGGCATCGCCCGCGACCGCAAGAACTGCATCATCATCAACGCCGCGCACGAGACGAGCCGCAAGGGCGTGTTCGCCGGGGGCGACTGCACCAGCGGCCCGCGCGCCTCGGGCCCCACGACCATGATCATGGGCATGGGCCACGCCTATTTCGCGGCGCGCTCCATCGACCAGTTCCTCTCCACGGACCAGGTGCCCTTTGATTCGCGCTGGCGCCTCAGCGAATGGATCGCCAGGGGGCGCCTGCTGGACGACGCCGCGCCCGTGCCCGCCAAGCCCCGGCAGGAGCGCGTGGGCGTGCGCGAGATCACGCCGGAAGCGCGGGCCCACAACTTCGACGAGGTGGAGCAGACCATGACCCGCGAGGAAGCCTGGGCCGAGGCGTCGCGCTGTATGCGCTGCTATCGCGTGCTTTCCGTCATCACGCGCGAGCCCATCCCCGGCAATCCCGCCTAGATTTTCGCGCAGCAAGAGGACACGCCATGAAAGCCTATCTCAATGGTCAGGAATACAGTTTTGAGGAGGGGGAAACCATCCTCCAGCTCGCCCGGCGCGCGGGCGTCTTCATCCCCACGCTCTGCCGCTTCGAGCCGCTCGCGCACAAGCCCGCCACCTGCCGCGTCTGCCTCGTGGAGGTGAGCGACGATGCGGGCACGCGCATGGTCGCCTCCTGCGAGACGCCGCTCAGTGACGGGATGCGCATCGACACGCTCTCCCGCCGGGTGCGCGACATGCAGCGCACCCAGGTGGAGATGATCTTCGCGGACCACGACCAGGAATGCGTCTCCTGTGCGCGCCACGGCGATTGCGAATTGCAGGACCTGGGCGAAGCCGTGGGCCTTTCGCGCAACCGCTTCACCCACCGCCTGCGCCCCACGGCCGCGGAGCGCCCGCTGGACGACAGCGCCACGGGCATGACGCGCGACATGAGCAAGTGCATCCGTTGCCTGCGCTGCGTGGAGGTGTGCCGCCAAATCCAGGGCGTGGCCGCCCTCACCGTGGACGGGCAGGGCCTCGGCACCTGCATCGGCGTGGGCATGGCCGACAATCACAGTGCCTCGGCCTGCATCCAGTGCGGCCAGTGCACCCTTGTCTGCCCCACCGGGGCGCTCGCCGAGCGCGACCAGAACGACCTCGTGCTCGACATGCTCGCGGACCCGGAAACGACCACCGTGTTCAGCTTCGCGCCATCCGTGCGCGTGCTCCTCGGCGAGGAGTTCGGCTTCGCCCCCGGCGTCAATGTGGAGGGCAAGATCGTGGGCGCGCTTCGGCGCATCGGCGCGGATGTGGTGCTGGATACGGACTTCGCCGCGGACGTGACCATCCTCGAGGAAGGGACGGAGCTGCTCGGGCGCCTCAAGAAGGGCGCCAAGGGCCCCATGTTCACCTCCTGCTGTCCCGGCTGGATCAATTATGCCGAAAAGCACTGTCCGGGCGTCCTGCCGCACATCTCCTCCACGCGCTCGCCTCAGGCCATCCTCGGGGCGCTCGCCAAGAGCTATCTCCCCAAGGCCATGGGCCTTGAGAAGGAGCGCCTGCGCACCGTCTCCATCATGCCCTGCATCGCCAAGAAGGACGAGGCGGCGAGACCCGAGCTCGCGCGCGAGGGCGGCGTGCCGGATACGGACGTGGTGCTCACGGTGCGCGAATTCGCGCGCCTGCTCNGGCGCATGGGCGTNGACCTCGCGGANGTGGAGCCCGAGCCCTTCGACAATCCCTTCATGAGCGCGTCCACGGGCGCGGCGGTCATCTTCGGCTCCACCGGCNGCGTCATGGAGGCNGCCNTGCGCACGGTCTATGCCGTGGTCACGGGCAAGGANCTNGAGCATATCGAGGTCACGCCCCTGCGCGGCATGGACGGCGTGCGCGANGCCGAGATCGACCTCGGCGAGGGCAAGGGCAGCATCANGGTNGCCATCTGNCACGGCCTGCGCAATGCGCGCATCCTGGCCGAGCAGGCCATGGCCGGNGAATCGCCCTATGACTTTATCGAAGTCATGGCCTGCCCCGGCGGCTGCGTGGACGGCGGNGGCACCTCGCGCGTCAAGGGCGACTATCACCCGCACGCGCGCACCCGTCAGCAGGGCCTCTACAGCCTNGACCGGGCCATGCCGCGCCGCCAGTCGCACAAGAANCCGCAGGTGAAGAAGCTCTACGAGGACTTCCTCGGCGAGCCCAACTCGCACCTGGCGCATGACCTGCTGCACACCGCCTATTCCGACCGCAGCGAGACACCGAGCGAGACCATCTTCGCCAACAAGCGGCGCCTGACGCTGACGGACTGAGCGGAAAGAAGGACGGATAAACGCGAAAAGCGCCGGGAGCCATCTCCCGGCGCTTTTGTCTTGGCATATCCGCCCCGACCTATTCGGCAAACATGAGCTGAAGCACCGGGACAATTTCCCGGCGTGTTTTCTGTGGCAACGCGGCCATGCGTCTGATGAGGCGGGCCTTGTCCAGGGCCCGTATCTGGTCCAGCGCGACCTGGCCCGGAATGTCACTGACGACCGTATGCACCCTGAAGGGATAGGGCCGAATGGTCGAGGTGAGCGGGGCCACGAGCACCGTGCCCAGATGCCGGTTGAGCTCGTCGGGGGAAATGATGAGAACGGGGCGGNTTTTCCTGATTTCATGGCCGATGGTGGGGTCAAGANTGGCCCACCAGATGTCGAAGCGGCTCACGGTTTTTGGGGCCATGTCCACTCCGCGGCGTCAAAATCCGGTTCCAGCCGGTCGAAGTCCGCAAATTCCCGCGCATCCGCGGCCCTCTCGGCCGCAGGCACGGCAAGNAGTGCCTCCTCCCAGGCGGCGCGTCCCTGCTTCACAGGCGAGAGCAGGAGGCCCGCATCGGTGACGGTGAGGCTCACCCTGTCACCAAAACCGCATTGGGCAATGAGCGCCTTGGGCAGGCGGATNCCGCGCGAATTGCCGATGGATACCAGGGGAACATCCATTTGCCACCTCGTGGATACAATGTAATTATGCGATAGGGCGGTGTCAAGCCAAGGTCGCCGCTACGAGTGCGGGCTTGCGAGGAAAAANCCGGGCAAGAGNAAGGAATTTTTGCCTATCCGGNAGCCAGGGACAGGAGCCGNGNGCGCAGNTCCCTGTCCAGCAGGCGCTGGTTGGAGCTGCCGCGCCAGGCGATGTCGAGGCTGCGCAGGGCCTNGATATAGGGCCCGTCGATGAGCAGGTCCGTGGCGTCCAGCAGGGCGTCCACGGCCGCGTCCTTCAGGGCGCGCGCCGCGAGGTCCTCAAAAACAAAGCCGGTATAGGTGATGACCGTGCCGCCGAGGGCATGGATACGCGCCGCCAGCTCGGCNAGCGNCCCNGCCTGGAGAAAGGGCTCGCCNCCGGAAAAGGTCACGCCCGCGAGCAGCGGATTTTCCCGGTAGCGGGCCACCAGTTCGTCGAGGGTATGGAAGCTGCCGCCGTTGAGGGGATGCGTTTCGGGATTGTGGCAGCCGGGGCAGTCGTGCGGGCAGCCCTGGGTGAAGATGGTGAGCCTAAGGCCAGGGCCGTCCACGATGGAATCTTCCACAATGCCCGCCAGCCGCAGCCGGGGGGCCTCCGCCCGCGNCCCCGGCANGGGGGACGCGGGAANGTCTCTCTGCCGCGCCCCGGTGAGGGGCGACGCCTGTTCAGGCATGGCGCACGCGGTCGTGCTCTTCGGCGCGCTTGGCATTGTTGAAGCGGTCGAGCGTGCCCACGAGGTAGCCGGTGATGCGCCGGATGCGCTCAAAGCCCACGCCCTCGCCCACAAGGGCGGCCGCGGGCGCCGTTGCTGCTTCCTCGTTCTGCGCTTCCTCGAACAGGCGCGATTTCATCAGCATGGTCTTTTTCCTCCTTGGGATTTTTCACAAAAGGAAATTTCCGCCCTGCCACGGGCGGCTTCTCTCAGTTCCAGCGCGGCATATTGGGATAGAGCTTGGCAAGCTCGCGCAGCTTTTCCTCGCTCACGCCCTCGCCCTCGCGGCGGCCGCAGCGCGGGCAGACATCGTTGATGACGCCCGTATAGCCGCACACCGGGTCGCGGTCCAGCGGGTGGTTGACCGAGCCGTAGCCCACGCCCGCATCGTGCATGTAACGGATGATGCGCTCAAAGGCCGCGGTGTTCTTGGCCGTGTCGCCGTCCAGTTCCACATAGGTGATGTGCCCGGCATTGGTGAGCGCATGATACGGGGCCTCGATGGCGATCTTCCTGTGCGCCTGGATGGGGAAATACACGGGCACATGGAAGGAATTGGTGTAGTAGCCCCGGTCGGTGATGCCCGGAAGCTCCCCGTAGCGCGCCTTGTCGAGCGCGGTGAAACGGCCGCTCAGGCCCTCGGCTGGCGTGGCGATGAGCGAGAAATTGAGCTTCGTCTTTTCCGCCTCGGCGTCGGCGCGGCGGCGCATGTGGCCGATGATGCGCAGGCCCAGCTCCTGCGCGGCCTCGCTCTCCCCGTGATGCTCGCCGATGAGCGCCACCAGCGCTTCGGCGAGGCCGATGAAGCCCACGGTGAGCGTGCCGTGTTTGAGCACCTCGCCGATGCGGTCCTCCACGTCCAGCTTGCCGGAATCTATCCAGATGCCGTTGCCCATGAGGAAGGGATAGTTGCGGACCTTCTTGGCGCTCTGAATCTTGAGCCGGTGGAGGAGCTGGCGGAACACGAGGTCGATGGCGTCGTCCAGCAGCCTGAAAAAGGCGTCAATGTCGCCCTTCGCCTCGATGCCGAGGCGCGGCAGGTTGATGGTGGTGAAGCTCAGGTTGCCGCGCCCGCAGGTCACCTGCCTGTCCGGGTCGTGCACATTGCCGAGCACGCGGGTGCGGCAACCCATGTAGGCCACCTCGCTGTTGTAGTCGCCGGGCCGGTAATACTGGAGATTGAAGGGCGCGTCGAGAAAGCTGAAATTGGGAAAGAGCCTTTTCGCCGAGGTCTCCATGGCGAGCTGGAAAAGGTCATGGTTGGGGTCGCCGGGATTGTAGTTGACGCCTTCCTTGACCTTGAAAATCTGTACCGGGAAGATGGAGGTCTCGCCGTTGCCGAGGCCGGCCTGCGTGGCGAGGAGCAGGTTCTTCATCACCATGCGGCCCTCGGGCGAGGTGTCGGTGCCGTAATTGATGGAGCTGAAGGGCACCTGCGCGCCGGCGCGGGAATTCATGGTGTTGAGGTTGTGGATGAGCGCCTCCATGGACTGGTAGACGCGCGTCTCCGTCCTTGCGAGCGCCTCCTCCACGGCATAGGCGTGGGCGCGGGCCACGAGCTCGCGCTGCTCAGGCGCGGCTCGCGCCACAAGCGCCTCGCCCAGGGCCTTGGCCTCGCCCATGCGCGGCTCCTGCCCGGCGAGGAGGCGGTCGGCGAGGGCTTTGGCCGCCTCTGCGTCCATGCCCCCGGCGAGGCGCAGGCAGGCTTCCAGCGCGCGGCGGTATTCCTTGCGCCAGGTCTTGACCACGCCCTCGGCCATGGCCCAGTCAAAATTGGGCACGCTCTGGCCACCGTGCATCTCGTTCTGGTTGGCCTGGATGGCGATGCAGGCGAGCGCGGCGTAGCTCTCGATGGAATTGGGCTCGCGCAAAAAGCCGTGGCCCGTGGAAAAGCCGTTCCGGAAGAGCGGGATGAGGTCGATCTGGCAGCACGTTTCCGTGAGCATGTAGAAATCTTTGTCGTGGATGTGGATATCGCCGTTGATATGCGCCGCGGAGGCGTCCTTGGGCAGGATATAGCTGTCCACGAAATACTTGGAGCCCTCGGAACCGTACTTGAGCATGGTGCCCATGGCCGTGTCGCCGTCGATATTGGCGTTTTCGCGCTTGATGTCCTCGGCCACGGCCGGGGAATAGGTCAGGCGCTGGTAGATTTCCATGAGCGCCGATTCGGCATTGCGTATCTTGGCGTGCTCCGCCCGGTAGAGGATATAGGCCTTGGCCGTGCGGGCATAGTCGAAGCGGATGAGGCTTTCCTCCACCACGTCCTGGATTTCTTCCACATGGCGCAGGTTGCGCTCCTCCAGCGTGCGGCAGACCTTTTCCGTCACGAAGAGCAGATCCGTCGGGGACATGTCCTCCCCTTCCACGGCCTGGTTGGCCCTGGTGATGGCGCTCAATATCTTTTTCGAGTCAAAGGGCACGGCTGTGCCGTCCCGTTTGATGATCGTCGCGGGCATGGTCTACTCCCAAACAGGGGGCTTTTCCGTAAAAGAATGCCGTGCTGCGACCGCGAGCGCGGCGCAGGCGCGGGGACAGCGGCAAAAGCCCGTTGCTGCTGTCGGCCCTTGCGTCAGGTGACGCACGTTTTGCAAGAGCAGGTCTTCCGGCTTGCCCGCCGTTTTTCCGCCTTCCCGGGCATGAGCCCAGTGGCGCAGTGGAAAAACGGGGCGCGGCCCTCGTGGGCGCGCGACGGCTGACGGCGGCGGGTCCGCTCCCGATTTTAACGGGATTCCCTATTAAGCCCGTGGCGCTCTCGCGTTTCTAGAACTATTCAAAACTTTTTGCCGCGTCAATGAGGGGGCGAAAAAAAGGTCTCCTAGTGTCAAAGCAAGACACCGGGATGCTTGCGGAAATTTCTGCGATATGCGCTTCCTCCCTCCCCCTTCCGGCCTCGCCTCCCGGTCTGCCAAAAAGCGCCAAGACCCCCGCGACCTGGGTCACGGGGGCCTGAAAGCGGCTCGGCCGGGGCCTGGCTAGGCCTGGTCCTCGTCCTGGGGAGGGGGCGCCTCGGCAGGCGTGGTCTCGGGCGAGTGCATGTTCACCTGCGAGGGGCCGTCAAAGCCCTGCGGCACCTGGAGCCCGATGCGCGCCGGGTGGTTGATGACAATGGGCCCCGTGAGGTTGAGCATGGCCTTTTCCGGCTCGCCCGGCGGGATGGACACCGTGACGAGGATGGCCGCGTCCTCGGTGTTGCTTATCTCAAGCAGGGCCTGCTCCGCATCGCCGAGCATCACCGGATAGGACGGCAAAAAGCTGTATGGGTCGGCCACGAGCAGGCCCACCTGCGGGTTGGTCACGCTCTGGAGGATGAGCAGGGGCGCGTCGGGCCTGAGCTGGAGGAGGATGAAGTCGTGCTCCTCCTCGAAGCCCGCGAGCCCGCGCGGAAAACGAATGATCTTGTCGGGATCGATGACGCGCCGCCCGAGGCGGGTTTCGATCTCTAGCTCTTTTTCGCTTGCCATAGTTCAGCAGCCACCATGAAATCTTCGTTCTTTGTCGCCAGCGCGCGGCGATTTTCCTCAATGACCCGTTTATAGACCTCTTCGCGGTACACCGTGGTATCGCTGGGCACGTCCAGGCCGAGCTTGACCTGCCGCCCCTGGATACCGAGCACGGTGATGCGGATGTTTTCGCCCAAATACAGGCTTTCGCCGGGGCGTCGCGTCAGAATGAGCATGGCATGGCGTCCGATGCGCCAGGGGCGCGCTTACACATAGTTGGCGAGGCTCAGCTTCATGATCATGGACGAGGATTGCAGGAC
>JAAUYX010000066.1 GCA_014804905.1 Desulfovibrio sp.
GCCCTTGCAGCCGAGGTCATAGAGACACCAGCCCTTGCGCGCCTCTTCGGAATTGAAGGAGGGCGCGAATTCGCCGGCGTCGAAATGCTTGCGGCGCTCGCAGCGGTCATGGACGGTCTGCCCGTAGAACATGAGCGGACGGCCGAGCTCGTCGAGCTCGATGTCCATGCCGCTCAGGTAGGCCACGAGCGTGCCCACCATGTTGATGGGGTTGGGCGGGCAGCCCGCCACGTTGATGACCTTGACGCCCATGTCCGCATAGGCTTCNCCAAGGCCCACGGACTCGGTGGGATTGGGCCTGGCCGCCTGGATGCCGCCGTAGGAGGCGCAGGTGCCNAGCGCGAGGTTGAGCNTGGACTTGGGCAGGATGTCCTTGCAGATGTCGTACATGGTCNTGCCGCCCACATAGCCGTACTTGCCCGTTNAGGCCCGTGGGGATGGCNCCCTCCACCATGAGGATGAAGCCCTNNGGCGAATGGACNGCCTGCTCNAGCGCNNCNTCNGCNGCNTNGCCGGCGGCGGCCATGATGGTCTCCTGGTAGTCGAGGGAGATGGTGTCGAGGATGAGGCTGTCGATATAGGGCTTGTACATGCGCATGAGCGCCTCGGAACAGCCCGTGCATTCGGCGGTGTGGAGATAGACCACATTGGGGCGCTGCCCGGTGAGGGCGGCGGCCACGTCCTCGGCGAAGGCCGGGCCCATGCCCATGGTGACGGCCACGGCGGTGCAGAATTTCATGAAGTCGCGGCGGCTCACGCCCTGGCGTTCCAAACGCTCCTCACCGCTCTGTTTGCCCAGACCCACGGAAATACGCATAGTCGACTCCTGGCAAAAAAGTGCATGGCGACAGGACGCGCGTNCCCCTGCGTCGCAAGCGGCCCAAACCAGGCCAGCGCCATTTGTCCGCAAGGATACACCNTTGCCAGCACGGGGTCAACAGGCGCAGGCCATTTGCACCGCCTCTGCCCGTGGCCTTCGCGGGCTTTTTGGGGCGGCTCGCCCTTTTCCCCTTCCTTTCTGCAAAAAAGGCCTTAAGTTTTGCGGGACCCTGCCGATAGAAGCCGTGAAAGGTTCCCTTCCCCGCACCCCGAACCGCCACACGAGTAGCCATGCTNGACGCCCTTCACAGCATCACCGCCCGCCCCGTGGGGGCCGTCAGCCCCGGCGCGCCCGGCGGCCGCCGTTCTCCTGATGCGGGCGGCGCGGCCTTTCCGGGCCTCGGGGAATATGGCCGGGCAGCGCAGGGGAAGCCCGANGCCGCGGCGGAAAACGCCNCCNCCNNNGTCANNAATGGGCAGNCGCAGNCGCAGAACGGCAGCAGCCGGGAGGCCNNGGGNNCTTCGGAAGGCGATTCGCTGCACCTCAGCCCCGAGGCCCAGGCCCAGCTNCGCGAGCTCAAGCAGCGCGACGCCGAGGTGCGCGCCCACGAAAAAGCGCACATGGCGGCNGGCGGCCAGTATGTGGCGGGCGGCCCGAGCTACGAATACCAGCAGGGCCCGGATGGGCGGCAGTACGCCATCGGCGGCCATGTTTCCATCGACGCCTCATCCATTCCGGACGATCCNGAAGCGAGCGCGGCCAAGGCGCGCCAGGTGCGCCGCGCGGCGCTCGCCCCCGGCGAGCCCTCGGCGCAGGACAGGGCCGTGGCGGCCAAAGCCGCCGCGCAGGAGGCGAAAGCCGCCCGCGAAAAGCAGGAGGACGCCGGAGACGATGCTTCCGGCCCGGCAGGCCCGGCTGGCGNTGAGGGGCNGNCGGAAAATTCCGGCGCAGAGGGCGTCGCCCCCGCTGGCGGGGCTTCCCGTACCGACACTGGCGCGCGTTCCGCGGCNGCGGACGCCACGGAAGGGCCGCACCGCTTCGACAGCGTCCGCGAAAGCCATGCGGGCCGCGGCGGCATGGCCCACGCCCTTTTCCGCGCGGCCGAGACCTATGCCGCCATGGCGCAGCGCGGCGTCATGCCCACGGCGCTGGCCCCCGGCGGCACGGGCATTTCCCTGCAAATCTGAGAAATTCAGCTCCGGACGCAGCAGGGGCGGCGAAATATCGCCGCCCCTTTCCTTTCCTGAATCCNTCTCACCCTGTCAGGCTTCCGCAGCCGGCGCGGGCGGCGTGTAGTCCTGCGCGCGGGCAAGGCGCGCCANGGTCTCCGGCTTGCCGAGAAAGGCCATGATNTCGTTCAGGTGCGAGCCGCCCATGAAGCCCATGAGCGCCGTGCGCAGGGGCGGGGCCACTTCCTTGAACTTGAGGCCGTTGTCCGCCACATAGGCGTTGAGCGCGGCTTCGATGTGGCCCGCGTCAAAGGGCTCCACCTTGCCGAAGATGGCCGAAAGCGCTGCAAGGTGCGCCTTGCCCTGCTCCGTGAAGTGCTTGTTGGCGTCCTTGAGGTTGTAGATAAGCTCGGACGCGCCCACGAGCAGCGGCCGGAAGCTCTCCGCCANNGTCGCGAGATTGCTCGCCCGCTCGCGGAACATGATGCAGAGCGGCTCGAGGCGCCCGTAGGGGTCCGGCCCCAGGCGATCCCAGAGGCCCGCTTCCTTGGCGAAGGGCTCCACCATCTCAACCAGCTGGTTCAGGGGCAGGTCGCGCAAAAAGTGCGCGTTGCACCACTCGAGCTTGGCCGGGTCAAAGGCCGCGGCCGCCGGGTTGAGGTTCTTGCCGTCAAAGAAGCGGATGAGCTCCTCCATGCTGAAAAGCTCCTGGTCGCCGTGCGACCAGCCGAGGCGCGCGAGATAGCTCACGAGCGCCTGCGGCAGGAGGCCGTCGCGCTGGTATTCCACCACGGCCCGCGCGCCGTGCCGCTTGGAGAGCTTTTGCCTGTCCGGCCCGAGGATCATGGGCACATGCCCGAAGCGCGGCACCGGCAACCCCAGGGCCTCGTAAATGAGAATCTGCCGCGGCGTGTTGGAAACATGGTCGTCGCCGCGGATGACGTGGGTGACGCCCATTTCGTGGTCGTCCACCACCACGGCCATGTTGTAGGTAGGCATCCCGTCCGCGCGGCGCAGCACCATGTCGTCCAGCTCCGAGGCGTCCACGGCGATACGGCCTTTCACCATGTCGTCAAAGACAATCTTGCCCGTGTGCGGCGCCTTGAGGCGCACGCAGCGCCCCTCTCCGGGCCCGAGGCCGAGCTCGCGGCAATGGCCGTCATAGCGCGGCTTGAGCCCCTGCGCCCGCGCGCGCTCGCGCATGGCCTCCACCTCTTCCGGAGTGCAGGAACACCAGTAGGCGTGACCGCTTTCGAGCAATTTGTCCACATAGCTGTTGTAGAGGTCGGTGCGCTGGGTCTGGTAGGTGAGGTCGTCGTCCCAGTCGAGGCCGAGCCAGCGCATGGAGGCGAGGATGGAATCCGTGTACTCCTTTTTGGAGCGCAGCAGGTCCGTATCCTCGATGCGCAAATGGAAGCGGCCGCCGTAGTGCCGGGCCAGCAGCCAGGAAAAAATGGCGGTGCGCGCGCCGCCGATATGCAGGTGCCCCGTGGGGCTGGGCGCGAAACGGGTCACAACGTCTGCCATGGGATATTTCCTCAACTCTCTCTTGAGTGTCTGTGCGTTTTTGTCTGCATGGGGGAACGGGAGCCAGACCCCTCAGCGGCCCTCGGCCTCGGCGCGGGCCAGCAGGTCCTGCGCCTCTTTGTTGTCCGGGGCCAGTTCAAGCGCCGTCCGCAAAAGCGGCAGGGCGTGCATCCGGTCATTGGTGGCGAAGAACACCGTGGCGAGGTTCACGGCCACGCGCGCCGAAGAGCGCGGAAGCTCCGGGTCAAGGGCCAGCGCCTTGAGCGAGGCCGCGCGCGCCTGCTCGTTTTCCTTGCCGTCCAGCCAGGCCATGCCGAGATTGTAGTGGAGGCCGCCGTCATTGGGCGCGATGGCGAGTGCCTTCCGGTATTCCTCCACGGCGTCGCGCCAGCGGCCCGCGCGCCGCAAGAGGAGGCCGAGGCGGTTGAAGGCCGCGAGGTCCTCCTGGCCCCAGAATTCCTTGCGGCTGTCCAGCGCGCGGCGAAGATAGGCCGCCGCTGTCTCCGGGTCCGAATCGGCGTAAAGGTCGGACACGCGCGAGGCCACGGACGCCGTGCCTTCCTTGGCCTGTCGGCTGGAAAGGCGCACCGCGTCGCCGAGCACCTTGCGCGCCTTGTCCGTCTGGTTGAGCCGGAGGCTGAGCTCGCCCATGCGCAGCTTGCGCTCCACATCCAGCGGCGAGAGGCCGTCCAGCCTTTCCAGACATTCCAGCTCCCGCGCGGCGTCGCCCTTTTCGGCGTGCAGCACGGCGAGCCTGCGCAGCGGCTCGAGGAACATGGGCGAAGCCCCGGCCGCCTTGGCATAGGCGTCGGCCGCCTTGTCGAATTCTTCCATGGCCCTGAAAATGTCGCCCATGAGCAAAAGCACGGCCGCCGAGTTGTTCTTCTGCTCGAGGACCTGCATACAAACCTGCAGGGCGCGCAGGTTCTCGCCCTGGGCAAGCAGGCTGCGCGCCCACTCGAGGGAGCGCTCCACCTCGTTCTGCGGCCGCAGGGTGAGCGCCAGCCGCTCGAGCAGGCCCGGCCCGTCCACGGGCCGGAGGATGCAGCCGTCCACCCCGCTCTCCTGCATCTGGGCGGGACGCGAGCGCTCGCCCTCCTCCGCCAGCATGAGCACCTTGAGCTCGGGAAAGCCGTTCTTCAAAAGGCGCACGGCAAAGCTGAGGTCGCGGCCCCGAAGCTCCCGCTCCACAAGGAAGAGCGGGCTTTCCCCGGCCTCCCTGGCCTGCCTCGCTAAGCGCACCAGCATGTCCGCGGCGGTGGTGGTGAAAAGACAGGTGGCGGGCATCCTGAGCTCGTCCCGGATGAGCCCGCGCAAAAGGTCGATGAAGGCCTTGTTGTCAGAAACACAGATGATGCGGCCGCCGTCGCGCAACTGCGCGATGACCGCCTCGGCATAGCCCTTGCGGTGGCGCGCGCCGTCCACCTTCGCGCCCGCCAGCGACTTGTCGGCGCGCCGCATCTGGATTCGCCGGGCAACGCCGCCCTTTTCCGCGTCCTCGTTCATGGCTTCCCCCTCACGGCGGGGGCCGCGTCCGCGAGGCTCCCTGCCGTACAACCCGCAACCATAGTCAAAAGCGCCGCCAAGGTCCAGNGCAGCGGAACTTAGAGAAGCGGACAGGCCGCCACGTTGACGCCGTTGACCACGTTGACGGGGTCCCCGGCCAGCCAGCGCCGGATATTCTCCGCCGTGAGGTCGATGATGTTCTGGCGGGCGCGCACCGTGGCCCAGGCCATGTGCGGCGTGATGAGCACATTGGGCGCGCGCAGGAGCGGATTGCCGGGCCGGGGCGGCTCCTCCGAGAGCACGTCCGTGCCCATGCCGCNGAGGCGCCCGCNCTTGAGGGCGGCGGCCGCCGCCTCCTCGTCCACGAGCGCTCCGCGCGCCGTATTGAGGAGGATGGCGCCGGGCTGCATGAGCGCCAGGCGCTCGGCATTGATGAGGCGGTCCGTCTCCGGCGTGAGCGGGCAGTGCAGAGAGACCACGTCGGACTCGGCGAGGAGCTGCTCAAGCGGCACGAAGGCGAAATCCTCCCACGGGGGCGCGTCCCGGGGGTTGCGCTGATAGGCGAGCACCCGCATTCCGAAGGCGTGCGCCAGGCGCGCCATTTCGCGGCCGATGTCGCCGAAGCCCACGATGCCGATGGTGCGGCCGGTGAGGCAGATGGGCGTGCGCTGCCAGTAGCACCAGCGGCGAGCCCGCTCCCACTCGCCGTCGCGCACGCTCTCGGTGTGCTCCTGCGTGTGGTGGCAGAGCTCCAGCAAAAGGGACATGGCGTGNTGCGCCACNTCGCCCACGCCGTAGGCGGTCACGTTGCAGACCGGCACCCCGCGCTCGGCGAAGGCGTCGAGGTCCACATTGTTGTAGCCCGTGGCGAGCAGGCCCACGAGGCGCGCGGCCTGGAAATGCGCCATGGCGGAGCGCCTGAGCTCGGTCTTGTTGGTGAGGAGGATGTCCGCGTCGCGCGTGCGCTCGGCGAGGTCGGCCGGGGCGGTCTCGGGATGGATGGTGAGCTCCCCGAGCTCCGAGATGGGGCCCCAGTCCACGTCACCGGGGTTGAGGACGGCTCCGTCAAGCACAACGATTTTCATGGCTTCCCTTCTGGCGGTACGCGGTTGCGGTCAGTGCGGACAGCGCCCGCTTGCGGGACGCCCATTGCAAGACTAGCAGTTGTGCCGGGGGGAGCGCAAGGGGAAGCGGCCTTTGGGCATGGCGTTGTNGCCCAGTGGGCAGGGCTGTGNCTGTCCTGCCTCTGTAACGCCGAAATTATCCGTCAAAAACAGCCTTTTAGGTTCCGGCTGCGTCAGAGAAAAATTTCCTCGGTCGAGTACTTGAGTACACTCCCTTCGGAAATTTTTATCTTCCTTGCTTCAGCCGTTGCGACGCAGGAAGCTACGGATGAAGACAGCAATTAGTTCCCTCTACAGTCAGTCAACACAGCCGCTGTCGCTATCCGTAAGGCTCGCAAGCTCGCCAACGGCTAGCGCGCCGGAACCTAAAAATCTTATTTTTTAGGATTCTTCCGGCACCAGCCCCCGTCTTTCGCTTCGCTCCAGACGGATTTGAGGAAGGCCTCTCTAAGGCCTTGCGCCTCACTCTTTCCAATATGAGCTTTCTCTCACATCCCTGATACCACAACGCACAAGGGCCGCCCCGAAGGACGGCCCCTGCAAAGAATGCCAGAAAGGAACTAGTGGGCGATGACGCGGAAGTCGTCGCGGCGGTTCTTGGCCCACACGGCCTCGCCGGTGCCCAGGACGGCCGGATTTTCCTTGCCGTAGCTGATCATCTCAAGCTGGCTCGGGTTCACGCCGTTCTGCACGAGATATTCATACGCGGCGCGGGCGCGGCGCTCGCCGAGGGCGAGGTTGTATTCCTGGGTGCCGCGGTCGTCGCAGTTGCCTTCGATGCGCACGCGGATGGCCGGGAACTGCTTGAGGATTTCGGCTTCCTTCTTCAGGACCGCGTCGTACTGGTTCTCGATGTTGTACTTGTTGAAGGCAAAGTACACGCGCGAGTCGGAAATCTGCTGGATGGCGGCGCGCATTTCGGGGCTCATGCCGTCATCGTAGCCGGGCTCGGTGGTGGTTTTCTTCGCGCAGCCGAAGCCGGCGGCGAGGGCCATGACCAGGGTCAGAATAAGAGCGTAGCGTTTCATGTTGCGTGTCCTCCTGAACAGCTGCTCCAAGCAAAAAAACCTTTCCTTTCTGTGCCATGCGCCGCTCCATGCGGCGCAGACAGATGGTATCCGGCCTTTTAGTTTTGTCAAGGCGCGAGAGGGGGTTTCGTAAAAGTATTTTTACCCGCCCCCGCGCTAGCCCGTATTCCCGCTATTTCTGCTGCGCGGGCATCCCCCAGCGCGGGAAAAATGCCTGCCCGTCGCCCGTGGGCACCTGCTTGGCGTCCCCGCCGTGGCGGGTGGTGAGATAGATGTGGTGGCCGCCGCCGCGCGTGGAGCTGAAGGCGATGAAGTAGCTGTCCGCGCAGAAGGAGGGCTGCTCGTCGCTGCCGGGGCCGAAGGTGATCTGCCGCTCCTCCCCGGTGATGAGGTCCTGCACGAAGATGCGCTGGCCGTATTCCGTCATGCGGCTGTAGACCACGAGGGTCCCGTCGGGCGCGAGGTTGGCCTCGGTGTTGTAGGTGCCGTTCTTGCTCACGCGGGTGACGCTGCCGCTCGCCAAATCCTTGAGGAAGATTTGCGGTCCGCCGAGCCGCGACGAGGTGAAGGCCATGCGGCTGCCCGTCTTGTCAAAGGTGGGCGAGACATTGATGGAATTGTGCTCCTCGAGGATGCGCTCCTTCTGGAACACATGATTGAGGAGATAGATGACCGGGTACTTCCCGCGCGAGAGCGCCACGGCCACCTTGTTGTCCGGCATGAAGGAAGGCCCGATGACCACGTTGCCGGGGAAGCGGATGCGCTGCACCTTGCCGGTGGAGCGGTCCCACACGCCGAGCGCGTGGGACTTGGGGTCGATATGGCTGAACACCACGAAGCGGCCGTCCGGCGACCACGCGGGCGAAAGCGCCTCGCCGGGCATGTTGGTGACCTGCCTCAGGTCGCGGCCCCAGGGCTTGACGATCCACACATTGGCGCTCATCTTGCCCGTCTTTTTCACAAAGGCGAGCGTGGAGCGGAAAAAGTCGCCGTTGCCCGTGAGCGCCTCGAGCAGGTCGGCGCAGAAGCGGTCGGCCACTTCGGGGAGGTCCTTGCTGTTGACCTTGGTGTATTCCTTGCCGAAGAGGCGGCCGCCGGTATTGGTCTCAAAGGCGCGAATCTGCACGGGTTTCGTGCCGCTGTCGCCATCCGGCCAGTAGGTGGTGATGACGATGTCCGAGCCCGCGAGCTGGAAACGCTTGAAATCCAGCGCCGGCGGCTCCCAGCCCTGGAGCACGATGCCCCCGAGCACGGCCTTGGGGTCGGTGAGGCGCGCGAAGGGCAAAAAGCTCAGGTTCTGGTCCACCAGTTTCTGGAGCTGCGCGCCCATGCCCGTGGCCTGCTTGTCCGGCCCGGTGAGCGGCGCGGCGAGCGCCATGTTCACGATATTCTGGCCCGGATTCATGATGTCCACGCGCATGGCGGCATTGGCGTCGCCCGCGGGCGTTCCCAGCAGGGCCAGCGCCGCGAGCGCCGTCACGGCCAGGAGAAG
>JAAUYX010000067.1 GCA_014804905.1 Desulfovibrio sp.
CTCGCTGGTGCCGGAAATCCGCCGCGTCTTTCAGTACCACGGCGCGGAGCACAAGACCATCCACGCCTTCGAGAACGGGGGCCCGGTGGAGGCCTGCGGCGCGCGCGGCATGAGCCGCCTGCACCCGCGCTGCGGCACGACCTTCCTGCTCTTTGTCATCTGCATTTCCATCATCCTCCAGGCCCTGCTCGTGCCGCTCCTGCTGGCTGTGTGGACGCCCCAGAGCGCCGTCGCCAAGCATGTGCTCTCCATCAGCTTCAAGCTCCTGCTCGTCATCCCCATCAGCGCACTCGCGTACGAGCTCATCCGCTACGCCGCTCGCCTTCCCGACGGGCCGCTGGCGAGGCTCCTGCGCGCGCCGGGCCTGGCGCTCCAGCGCCTTACCGCGCACGAGCCGGACGAGCGCCAGATGGAAGTGGCCGTGGTGGCCCTGGCCGAGGCCCTCGGCCGCGACGCGGACACGGAGATCCGCACGCCCCCCTATTCGCGCCTCTGAACCCCCGAGCCTGCGGGAGACGCCCCCATGTTTGCCAAGCTGGAAGCCCTGGAAAAGAAATACTTGGAACTGGAAGACGCGCTGGCCCAGCCGGACGTTTTCAACGACCAGGAGCATTACCGCAAGCTCACCAAGGCCCATGCGGACCTCGCCGACATCGTGGAGCTCTACCGCAAGCACCGCGCCCTCGAGCAGGAGCTCGCCGACAACAAGCAGCTTTTGCGCGACGACGACCCGGAAATGCGCGAGCTCGCCCATGAGGAGGCGCGCCGCATCGAGGCGGAGCTCCCCGAAATCGAGCAGGCGCTGAAGGTGGCCCTGCTCCCGGCCGACCCGCTGGACGAAAAGAACACCATCCTCGAAATCCGCGCGGGCACGGGCGGCGAGGAGGCGGCGCTCTTCGCGGCCGACCTGTTCCGCATGTACTGCCGTTTCGCCGAGCTCCAAGGCTGGAAGGTGGAGGTCTTGAGCGAATCCCCCACCGAGGGCGGCGGCTACAAGGAAGTCATCTGCCTTATTGCGGGAAACAAGGTCTACAGCCGCCTCAAGTTCGAGGCCGGGACGCACCGCGTGCAGCGCGTGCCCGTCACCGAGACGCAGGGCCGCATCCACACCTCGGCGGCCACGGTGGCCGTCATGCCCGAGGCCGAGGAGGTGGACGTGGAGATCCGCCCCGAGGACCTGCGCATCGACATCTTCCGCGCGTCCGGCGCGGGCGGCCAGCACGTCAACAAGACCGAGTCGGCCGTGCGCATCACCCACATCCCCACGGGCACCGTGGTCACCTGCCAGGACGAGCGCTCGCAGCACAAGAACAAGGCGCGGGCCATGAAGGTGCTTGCCTCGCGTATCCTCGCGGCCGAGCGGGAGCGCCAGAGCCTCGAGCAGTCGGCGGACCGCCGCGCGCAGGTGGGTTCGGGCGACCGCTCCGAGCGCATCCGCACCTACAATTTCCCGCAGGGCCGCTGCACCGACCACCGCATCAACCTCACCCTCTACTCGCTGGACCGCATCATGGAGGGCGAGCTCGCCCCGCTGCTCGACGCGCTGGCCACCGCCGCCCAGGCCGAGGCGCTCAAGGCCCAGGCCGAGGGCTAGGCCCGCGCAGTCACGGGCGCGGCCGCCGGAGACCGCCATGATCCTGCACCTGGACATGGATGCGTTCTTCGCTTCCGTGGAACAACTGGACGACCCGAGCCTCAAGGGCAGGCCCGTCATCGTGGGCGGCGACAGGCGGGGCGTGGTCTCCACGGCCTCCTACGAGGCGCGCCGCTTCGGCATCCACTCGGCCATGCCCATCGCCACGGCGCGCCGCCTCTGCCCGCGCGGCGTCTTTCTCCCCGGGCGGCACGCCCGCTATTCCGAGCTTTCCCGCCGCATCATGGCGGCCCTGCGCGACTTTTCCCCGGCGGTGGAGCCGGCCAGCATCGACGAAGCCTATCTGGACGCCTCCGGGCTCGAGCGCCTGTCCGGGTCGCCTGGGGAGCTCGCCCGCGCCGTCAAGGCCCGCGTGGCCGAGGTCACGGGCGGCCTCACCTGCTCCGTGGGTATCGCCCCGGTGAAATTCCTCGCCAAGATTTGTTCGGAGGTCAACAAGCCTGACGGCGTCTTCATCCTCCAGCCGGAGGAGGCCGACGCCTTTCTGGCCGGGCTTGCGGTCACGCGGCTGCCGGGCGTGGGCAAGCGCATGGCCGCGAGCCTCGCGGGCCTCGGCATCACCCATGTGGCGCAGCTGCGGGCGCTCAGCCGAGACTTTATGGAACGGCGCTACGGCAAGTGGGGCGTAGTCCTCCACGACCGCGCCCACGGCATCGACCCGCGCCCGGTGACGCCCGAGCACGAGGTCAAGAGCGAGGGCGCGGAGCGCACCTTCGCACGCGACGTGCGCGACCGCGGCCTGCTCGCGCGGGCGCTCTTCGCCCATGCCGAGCGCGTGGGCGCGCGGATGCGGCGCAACGGCCTCGCCGGACGTACCGTGACCCTGAAGATCAAGTTTGCGGATTTTCGTCAGATCACGCGCTCGCGCACGCTGGGCGGCCGCACGGACGCCACGCGCACCATCTTCGAGACCGCGCGCGGGCTGCTGGAGGAGGAGCCCCTGGCCCAGCCCGTGCGGCTCATCGGCCTTTCGGTCTCCGGGTTCGAGGCCCCGGCCGAGCAGTTGCTTTTGCCGGGCGCGGCGTCAGGGCGCCACGGAAAGGGGGGCCTGCCCGCACCCGAAGAGGAGGCACGCCGCCGCAAACTCGACCGGGCGCTGGATACGCTGCGGGAGCGCTTCGGCAAGGACGCGGTGCAGCGCGGCGGCGTCCACGGCGCGGACCTTTCCGGCGAGACGCAGGCTCCGGCGCCCACGGCGGGGCGCACCCGCCGGGAACCGGACTGAGGCTCAGGCTTCTTCGTCCGAATCCGGCGTTTCCTCCGCCAGTTCCGGCTTCGGGGCGCTCTCCCCTGCCCTGGACCTGGCAGCGTCCGCGCCGCCGTCCCACCACCAGGCCGCCCTGTGGCAGAGCAGGTCGATG
Organism: Desulfovibrio sp.; assembly: GCA_014804905.1. Lineage (GTDB taxonomy): Bacteria > Desulfobacterota > Desulfovibrionia > Desulfovibrionales > Desulfovibrionaceae > Desulfovibrio. The sequence goes on from JAAUYX010000067.1 coordinate 3,016, forward strand.
TCACCGCCAGCGGCCACGTTGAGCATCTTGCGGTACTGGCGCACGGCCTCGTGGCTGTGGGCATTGGCCTCGAAAAGGCCGCCGAACAGCTCCGCATCCTCGGTGAGCATCTTGGCGGCCGCGGCCTTCCTGCGCTCAAAGGAGGGCGTGAGGAAGGGCAAAAGCTCCTCCTCGCCCGCGAGCAGCGCGAAGTACGCCAGATTGGTGATGAAGTTGGTGTTCTGGATGCGGGCCATGGCCCGGTCGTGCGTGGCGGCCGAGCAGCGGAAGCTGCGGCAGCCGAGGGCCGAGAAAAAGCCCTCCACCCGTGAAAGATGCGCCTCTTCCGCGCCCTTGCCCGCCACCACGGCCACGGGCTGGTCGGCGCCTGCGGCGGGCTTCGGGCCGAAGAGCGGATGCGTGCCCACCACCGGCCCCTCCCAGAGGCGCTCCATCTGGCGCAGGGGCCGCTCCTTCACCGAGGTGATGTCCGCAAGGATGGCCCCTGGCGCCAGCTCCGCGGTGACGGCCTTCGCCACTTCCTCAAAGACGGCTGCGGGCACGCAGAGGAGCGCGAGGTCCGCGCCGTCAAGCGCGGCCCTGAGCGCTTCCGGCGTGAGCGGCTGGTCCACACCTGTCACATCGAGCCCGGCCTCGCGCGCGCGCCGAAGCAGCATCTCGCCCATCCGCCCGCGGGAGCCCACGATGGCCGTGCGCCCTTGGGCCGCGGTTTTTTTTTCCTCTTCTGGTTCCGCGCTCATGCAAGACGGCTCCAGAGCTCCCAGAACTGCGGGAAGGACTTGCGCACCACCGTGGGGTCGTCGAGGCGCGCGTGCACGTCGAGGCCTGGGTCGCGCAGGCCAAGCAGCGCGAGGGACATGGCCATGCGGTGGTCGTTGTGCGCCGAAAGCGTGACGCCCTCGGGCACATGGGGCGAATCCGGCCGGTTGCGCACATGCCCGGGGAGGCCGCCCATGCCGCTGATGAGCAGGCCGTCCGAAAGCGCGTCCACCATGACGCCCGCCTTGCCGAGCTCCAGAGCCGGGGCCGCGATGCGGTCCGACTCCTTGAGGCGCAGGTGCGCCACGTTCCGCACCCGCGTCGAGCCCTTGGCATAGGCAGCGAGCACGGCCACCGTGGGCACGAGGTCCGGGCTGGCACCCATGTCCAGCTCCACGCCGTGCAGCTCCGACGGGTACACGGTCACGGCGTCCGGCTCCACCTTCACGCGCGCGCCCATTTTCTGGAGGATGGCGAGCATGGCGCGGTCTCCCTGCAGGGAATCGGCGCGCAGGCCCTCCACGCGCACCGGGCGTTTGCCGAGCGCGCCCGCGGCGAGGAAATAGGAGGCCCCGGACCAGTCGCCCTCCACCACATAGTCCCCCGGCCTGTAGGAGCCGGGCCAGACCGTCACGCGCAGGCAGCCGGGCGCCGCGTCGAGCAAATTGCGCCAGGCCGTCCCCGTGAGGGATTCCCACGGGTCCGAAAGGCGCGCGCGCATGGACACGCGGAAGCGGATGCCGAAATCGGTCAGGCATTGCAGGGTGAGGCCCACATAGGGCCAGGACACGGCCTTGCGCCCGGCGAGCTCCAGGGTGAGCGGCGAGGGGCACATGGGCGCGGCGAGGAGCAGCCCGGAAAAATACTGGCTGGACGATTCCATGCCCACGCGCACCACGCCGTCCGAAAGCGAGGGCGCGAGCCCGCAGGCCTGGAGCAGGAAGGGCGGGCAGCCCGTCTTGCCCTCCCAGGTGACGCCCGCGCCGAGGCGCAGGAGCACGTCGCAAAGCTCGCCGATGGGCCGCTCGTGCATCCGGCCCTCGCCAAAGATGCGGAAGAGGCCCTCGCCCGCGCCGAGCACCGCGGTGAGCAGGCGGCAGGTGGTGCCGGATTCGCCCACGTTGCAGGCGAGCGGCCGCCCCCCCTGGCCGCCGCGCGGGGCGCCGGCCATGCCCTTGACGCGCCAGCCCGTGGGCGCGCCGTCGGACCCTTTTTCCAGCGGCTCCATCTTCGCGCCCGCCTCGCAGAGGATGTCGCGGGTGCGCTCCAAATCCGCGCTCTCGAGGGTGTGGCGCACGTATGATTCGCCGTCGGCCAGGGCCGCGCCGATGAGGTAGCGGTGCGAGAGGGACTTGGAGGCCGGGGCCGGGACGACGACCGGGGCTTCGGCCATGTCCGCGCTTGTCATGTCTGTCATGTCAGATACCTTCCTCGTCCTCGCGGACGACGCTGTCGAGGCTCATGCGGTCGAGCTGGGGCCCGGTGGGATAGGTGCCGAGGATGCGGAAGCTGGCGCAGGCGTGGCCGAGCTTTTGGAGCAGCTCCGCATGGCGCGGGTGGTCGAGGTCGCTTTCCACGTCGGCGAAAAAGACATACTTGCCCAGCTGCCCGTGGAGCGGCCGCGACTCGAGCTTGCGCATATTGATGCCGTTGGCCGCCAGAAGCTCCAGCACGGTGGAGAGCGCGCCCGCCTTGTCCGGCACGGTGAAGAGCAGGGAGGTCTTGTCGGCCCCGGTCTGGGCGCCGGGCGTGGGCCTGGGCATCGCCGCCGCCCGCCCCGAGGCCGCGCGCGGCGCGATGATCACAAAGCGCGTCCAGTTGCCGGGCTCGTCCTCAATGCGCCGGGCGAGCACGGAAAGGCCGAGCATGTCGGCGAGCTTGCCGTTGCCGATGGCGGCGGCCCCCGGCTCCCTGGCGGCGCGCTCGGCGGCCGCCGCCGTGGATTCCACGGGCACGAGCGCCGCGGCCGGGAGATGCGCGCGCAGCCAGCCGCCGCACTGGGCGAGGGGCTGCGGGTGCGAATAGACGGTCTTTACCCTGGCGAGGCTTTCCTCATTGGAAAGTAGGCAGTGGGAGATGCGCGAGAAGAGCTCGGCCTCGATGACCACGTCATGCTTGAGGAAGAGGTCGAAACTCACGCCCACCGTGCCCTGAAGCGAATTTTCCAGCGGCACCACGCCGAGCTCGCAGGCGCCGGAGCAGACCTCCTCGAACACGCCCGCAATGTCCCGGCAGGGGTGGAAGCTCGCCGCGTGGCCGAGATACTCCACGCCCGCGAAGTAGGAGAAGGTCCCCTCCGGCCCGAGATAGGCCACGTTCTGCGGCCGCTGGAGCGCCCTGGAGGAGGAGAGTATCTCGCGCCAGATGGCCCGAAGGTGCGGCTCCGGCAGCTCGCCGGGATTGCGCGCCGCGAGCGAATCCAGAAGGTCGCGCTCGCGCAGGGGCTTGAAGATGAGGTCGCGGCTCTCGGCCTTGATGCGCCCTACCTCGCGGCTCAGGGCCGCTCGCCGGTTGAAGAGAGCGAGCAATTCCTCGTCCACGGCGTCGATCTCGCCGCGGATGGCGGCAAGGCGCTGGCTCCCGGAAGCGGGCGCGGCCGCGGCCCCGTGTTGTGCGCTCGTCATGCTAGACCTCCCGGATTTCCTCGGCCACGCGCATCCCGAAATGCCGCCCCGCGCCGCCCGCGGCATCGTCGACGCGGCAAAGCACCTCGTCGCCGGGCTCAAGCGCCACCACGCTCACGGGCTCGCCCCTGGGCGTGACGAGGCGGATGGTCTCGGCATTCTGGAGAAACACCGCGCCCCTGACCGGCCCGTCCTTTCCTTCCACCTCCGCCTCGATGAGCAGCATGGGCCGGACCTCAATCTTCACGCGCCCGAGCGTCGCCACGCCCGTGGCGCCATCGGCGGAAACAATGAGCACCTCCTGCCCGGCGCGCAGCTCGCCCAGGTAGGTGGTGCGGTCATGGGGCAGGCGCACATAGGCGTGCACTGCGCCCGCGTTGACGCGGAAGGGCCTGGAGGCCACATACTCGTTGTGCTCGGTCTCGGCGTGGACGAGGAAGGTGAAGGCGCTGGCATTACCCACCAGCATCCCCTGGCCGCGCCGGAGCAGCGAGAGCGTGTCCGCGCAGACGCGGTGGCCGAGGCCCACGGGCTCCACGCGGGTGACGCGCGCGGGCACGAGCTGTTCCTCCCCCTGCGAGAGCTTGCACTGGGCCACGATGGCCTTGATGTCGGAAATCGCCGAGGCCGGTACCACGATGCCCGCCACGCCCCGCTCGAGGATGCCCGCGGCAAGCCGCGCCTGCTCGAGGCTCGCCGCCTCGGCGAGCACCTGGTCGCTCTGGGCGAGCAGGTTCTCCACCGGGATGACCTCCCAGCCGGAGGCCAGCACCACGCGCTCGCCCGCGCGCATCCGGGCGAGCGCCTCCTCCTCGTCCGCCTTGGCGGCGAGGCTCACGAGCGGTGTCTCCTCGTCGGCCCAGACCTGGCAGCGCGAGAGCCCGGCCGCCTGCGCCGCGTGCTCCGCGGGCACGATGACCCCGTCCACCCCGGATTCCAGCGCCAGGGTGAGGCTCTCCTTGTCATAGGGCACGCAGCGGAAATAGATGCGCGACATGGCTACTCCCCGAGAATCTTGAGGGCCTGGTCCACGGTGGCGTTTTCATGCACGATGGCGCGCAGCGCCCGCACGAGCTCCACCCGGCGCGGATGCTGGAACACGTTGCGGCCCATGGAGATGCCCGCGCCGCCCGCCTGCAGCGAGTCATAGACCATCTGGAGCACGGCCCGGTCGGAGTCCATGCGCTCGCCGCCCGCGATGACCACGGGCACGCAGCAGTTGGCGACAACGTCGGCGAAGCTGTCCGGGTCCCCGGTGTAGGAAACCTTGACGATGTCCGCGCCGAGTTCCACGCCCACGCGCGCGCAATGGGCGATATTGGCCGGGTCGAAGCTGTTCTTCACCTGCGGGCCGCGGGCGTAGACCATGGCGAGCAGCGGCATGTGCCAGTTGTCGCAGGCCTCGGCGATGATGCCCATGTCGCGCAGCATGTCGCGCTCGTTGACGTCGCCGAGGTTGATGTGCACGGAGACGGCGTCCGCGCCGTGCTTGAGGCCCTCCTCCACCGTGCCCACGAGGGTCTTGGTGTTCCCGTTGGGTGAGAGCGCCGTGGAGGCGGAAAGATGCACAATGAGGCCGATGTCCTTCCCGGCGCTCCTGTGCGAGCAGCGCACGAGGCCCTTGTGCATGAGCACCGCGTCGGCCCCGGCCTTGGCCATGTCGTTGACGGTCTCGCGCATGTCGATGAGGCCGTCCACGAGGCCCATGGTCACGCCGTGGTCCATGGGGACGATGATGGTGCGGCCGTCGGTGCGGTCGAGGATGCGCTCCATGCGAACCTGTTTGCCGAGATACATGGGAAACTCCTTCAGTTTGTGGCCCCGGAACGGACCAGACCGGGCCGGCGGAACAAAAAAGGGCCGCCGGCACATGCCTGCGGCCCCTGGACTTCACGTTGGCGGTATGGCGTCAGCGCAGTTCCCGGCCGCAGGCATCCGTAAAGTAAAAGTACGCAAAGAACCAGCGGCTCGCGCCGGCGGCGTACTGGATGGCTGCGGGGGAAAGAACGCTCGACATGGAAAACTCCGTTGCTTCGGCATAGCCCGCGGGCGCTGGCCTGTCAAGAATTTTCTTCGCCGGCGCGGAAAACGGGAAGGTTCCGCGCCCCTGGCCGCCTGTCACCCCTGCTGCGCTGGCTTGTGCTTGAGCTTGTTGTTGTAGGCCGTGACCATCTGCCCGAAATACACGGTGAACAGCGGGAACATGATAAGGCCCACCAGGGAGAGGATGAGGCTCAGCACCTTGCCTATGGGCGTCGAAGGGTTGATGTAGCAGCCCACGGTGGAGGCGTTCATGCCCGCCCACCACAAGGCGTTCCAGAAATTCTTGATTTCCGGGTTCACGGCCTTCTCGGCCACATAGAAGATGAGGCCCGACATGTAGATGAAGGGGACCAGCACGATGAGGTAAGAGACGAAGACCGTGGAGGCCAGGTTCTCGCTCACGTAGTTGACCACCACGACAAGGGCCACCATGCCCCGCACGATGGGGATGAAGCAGATGTAGCGCAAAATCTCGTGGTCCACCTGGATATTGTACTGCTCGATGATGTTCAGGTACGGGATGGCGATGAAGAGGAAGGGCAGGGTAAGGACAAAGTAGCGCAATTTGTGATCGGAGATGATGAAGCGGTAGAGATACTCGATGAGAAAGAGCATACAGACATAGAACTGGTACTTCATGTAGAGCGGATTTTCCAGGTAGTCCACTCCCCTGAAGGTATCGAAGGAAATGAAGGCGATCAGCCCGAAGGAAAGGACGATGGTAAGGATGTTGACGAAATGCGGCAGCGTTCCCGACCAGAAGGGATGCTTCGGGCCAGTTGTTGCCGCCGCCGGCGCGGTGCCCGCCGCGGCGCTGGCAGCCGCCACCTTTGCCACGTCCGCCGCCGCCTCCTGGGCAGCCGCGGCTGCCGTCTGGGCGGCCGCCGCTGCCGTTTGCGCCGCGGCGGCGGCTGTCGCCTGGCTGTTGGCCGGGGCCTGCTTCGTCTCAGTCGTCATGGTGTCCACCTTGCACTATGCGGCCCGTCACACGAGTTTCAGGCGCTTTCCGTAAATAAAGGTAACCGCCGCGCCAGCCAGCTGCACCGCTATGGAAACCAGCAGCACGGCCGTGATGCCCCCCCAGCTCAGCAGCACGGGCATGAAAAATACACCCAGAATCGCCCCCACCTTGCCGAGCATGGCGGCAATGCCCATGCCCGCCCCGCGCTCCGCCACCGGGTAGATGCGCGAGGGGATGATGAAGGTGATGAGGTGCGGCCCGGCGTTGAGCGCGGTCTCAAAGACCACGAAGGCGAGGAAGCTCACCCACACGGGCCAGGCCCACTCGTGCCCGGCCCAGAGCACTGCCAGCGAAAGGGCGCAGAGCACGAAGCTCCAGCCCATGAGCCGCACGGAATTGACCTTGTGCAGCACAGCGAGCCCGATGGCGAAGCCCGCGCCTATGAAAATATTGATGAAGATGGTCGTGCGCACGGAGTCGAGCACTTTCGGCACGCCCTCGCCCACATCGCCCTGGAGCCCCAGCGCCATGACGAGGATGGGCAAAAATACGCCGAAGCCATAGACCCCGAGGCCCTCGCAGGCCCAAGAAATGCCGCTGAAGATGACCTTTTCAAGGTTCTCGCCGCGGAACATCTCCCCCCAGCCGACGGGTTTCCCGGCGTCCTTCTTGGGCAGTGGCAGCACCTCGGCCTGCGGCCCGAAAAAGTCCCGCGCGGCAGCTTGCGCCTTTTCCGTCTCGCCCCGGGCCATGAGCCAGCGCGGGCTCTGGTACCAGCGCAGGCGCAACAAAAAGCCCAAAACGCCGAGCCCGCCCACGAAGAGGATGAGATAGGGCCACGCCGTCGCCGACGGGTCGGCCCGAAGCAGGAAATAGGCCCAGGCCGCCCCGCCCACGAAGCCCACGGCGCAGGTGCCCTTGGCGAGGCCCACGAAGAAGCTCTCCCACTTGGCGGGCATGATTTCCGAGATATACGCGGAATCGAGGCTGTAGCCGCCGCCCACGCCGAGGCCGATGATAAAGAGGCCCGAACTGAGCAGCCAGAAGCTGTCGGAGATATAGACCACGCCGGCTCCGGCCGCGATGATGAGCGGGCAGAGGCGGAACCAGAAGAGATAGCCCATGCTGTCCATGAGCTTGCCGATAATGACCGAGCCCACGGCAATCCCCACGAGGCCGCTCGCCCCGAGGATGCCCTGCTCGGCCACGGAAAGGTGCGGCGTGCCCAGAAGCAGGATGAGCGGGATGATGATGCCGGCGATGGTGGAGAGCGCCGCGCCGATAAGCTGCTCCAGCGAGGCCACGGCGAAGATGTACCAATGCCGGGCGCGCAGGGGCATTTGCGCCAGGGGGATGAGTTGTTCAGCCATTGTCGCGCCCGTCCCTCAGTTCTTGGCGGTCTTCTTGAGGGCCTTCACGGTGCTTGCGCCCTCGCCGGTGTGCTTCCAGTCGCTCTTGTCGGGCTCGTCTTCATCCAGCTTGTAGAGCGGCAGCAGGAAGAGCCAGGTGGCCACGCAGAAAGGCCCGGTCAGGGTGGGCAGGCCCCAGGGGGCCATGAAAGCGTCCATGCCCGCCTGGATGAACACTGTGGCGATGACGCCGGTGATGGCCCAGAGGGCGGAGCGCCAGTTCACCTTATAGAAAGTGCAGCCGAGCGCGATGGCGGTAAGCACCGGGCTGAAGCCGAAGAGGCCCGCGGTCACGTCCGCCGGGTCCGCGGCGAAGGCGATGGCAACGGCCAGCGCCACGGCCGAGCCCACGGCCGCGTACACCGCCGCCCAGAGGCTGCACACGCCGAGCCCCACGAGGAAGATGAGGCCCGTGACCGCATTGTTGATGAGGAACACCTGGGAAATGCCCTTGAGCCAGTAGATGACGAAGGACTGGATGCTCCAGTCGAGCTCGCCGCCGATATGGATGATGAGCGCCGGGGAATCCGCGTCGGCCAGCGGCATACCGGTGAGCACCCGCGCGGAGAGGAGGAAAACCCAGGTCAGGAACACGAAGGGAAAGGTCAGCGAATTGATCTTGAAGCGCACGGAGACATTGTTGAAGCCCCGCCGCATCCAGGTGGTGAGCATGGAGCAGAAGATGAGGGCGATCCACATCAGCGGCACGGGCGCGAGAAAGGTGGGGAAGGCGCAGCCCACAAGGATGCCGTTGAAGCCCCAGAGGCCGTCCTGCCCGTCCTCGGGATATTCGCCGATGATCCAGCCCGCGAAGCTGCTGGCGATGAGGCCCACCACCGCGCCCCAGGCCACCTGCGGCGCGCCCGCGTTGTAGGCGCCCCAGAAGATGCCCGCGAGAAAGAGCAGGCCCGTCCAGGCACTCTGCTGGAACATGACCTGGCCGGAGCCGCGCAGAAGGTCGCGCACGGCGCCCTGGAACGAAAACACATAGGTGCGGGGCTGGTCAGTCGTCGCCATATCGCATCTCCTCTCTATCTTCTCAGCGCCAGGGAAATTCCTTGGGCAGCGGATGCCCCTTCACCGCCTGGCGCACGGTGGAACAAAACTCTCTCACCACAGCCTTCACCGGCCCCGGCTCCATGCCCAGGACCTTGAAAAGCAGCCCGGCCCCGTTGGGAAGATGCGTCACGCCGCTGGCTATGCGCTTCTCCTTGTCGATGACGGGCTCGGTTGCCGCATAGACCTTTTCCGCCTGCTCCTCGGGGGCGAGCACGATGACATTGGCGAACACGTCATACTGGTGCATCACGCCCACGTCGCGCAAATGCCCGGCGCGCGGATCGATGACGAATTTCTCCCGGAAGAGCGGCGTGCCGTCGGGGCGCCGCGCGTGCGCGCACACCGAGAGCACGTCATACTGGAAGATTTCGCCATCCTTGTAGTATTTGCGCCCCGGCATATAGATTTCGGAATAGAACATGGCCGCAGTCGGGTCCACGATGATGTCCGTATCCGAGATATAGCGGGTGTGGCGGCAGGGGATGATGGGCTCGGGCAGATATTCGAGATACGCATCCGCCTCCAGGGTGATGGTCTGGCGCATGGCGGAATAATTGCTCGTCATCTCCGCGAGCTTTGTTGCCGCGCCCGTGCTGATGAAGGCCATGGCGCCCTTTTTCAGCACAAAGTTCTGCACATAGCGGTCGCCGTCCACATTGGGGCCGCCCGAGGAGAGGATATAGACGCAGGGCATCTCCGGGAGCTCTTCGTCGAAATAGAGCTCCTGCTGCACGATGAGCGGGGCCCGGCGGTCGAGCTCGCGCAGGATGGACTTGCCCTCGCGGTTGAGCTCAAAGCCGAGGTTGAGATAGCCGTGCTTGCCGGGGCAGCCCACATACATGGCGGCGGGCTGCTCCGTGAAGCCCGCGAGCTCCGGCATGGCGTCGAAATCGACCTTGGGGGCGTCGGAATAGTGAAGCTGCTGCGCCATGGGCCTCAGTTCCCCTCAACCTTGTCGAAGAGCGCCATCCTGAAGATGAGCGAGACGAGCTCGTCGATGCCCTCGCCGGTGAGCGAATTGGTGAACACAAAGGGCTTGCCCGGCCGCATGAGCTTGCTGTCATGGTCCATGACGTCCAGCGAGGCCCCCACATAGGGGGCGAGGTCCGTCTTGTTGATGACGAGGATGTCGCTCTGCGAAATGCCCGGGCCGTCCTTGCGCGGAATCTTGTCGCCCGCGGCCACGTCGATGACGTAGATGAAAAAGTCCACCAGGGCCGGGCTGAAGGTAAGGGTCAGGTTGTCCCCGCCGGACTCGATGAGCACCACGTCCGCGTCCGGGAATTTCGCCTCCATCTCCTCCACGGCGGCGATGTTCATGGAGGGGTCCTCGCGCACGGCCGTGTGCGGGCAGGCCCCGGTCTCCACGCCGATGATGCGGTCCTCCATGAGGATGCCCTTGAGCGTCTTGCGCACATGCTTGGCATCCTCGGTGGTCACGATNTCNTTGGTGATGATGAGCACGCTCATGCCGCGCTCCATGAGGCGGGGGGTGATGGCCTCGATGAGGGCGGTCTTGCCGCTGCCCACCGGGCCGCCGACGCCAATCCTGCAGGTTGACATATGTCCTCGCAAGCGTTTGTGCCGTCAGGCTCAGTTCATGAACATGCGCATGGTCCCCTTCTCGTGCAGGGAGGCCAGGATGTCCATCTCGGGAACAAAGGCGTTCATGTTCTCAAAGCCCATGNNGCGGGCCTTNTCGTACATGGCCTCCACCTCGCCGCCNAGCTCGGCGAGTATCTGCTGCGTGTCATAGTGCGAGACGCGCACGAGGCGCAGCGCCGCGGACAGCACCATGTTGATGACGCCGTACTGGTGCGACACATAGAGCGCCCTTTCGTCNAGCCCGTCCAGCGCGAAGGCCAGGCCCTGCGCCACCGGGAAGGTGCCGGGCGTGGCCCCGGCCTCGATGTCGGCAAGCCAGCGGCCGAANAGGCTCNCCNCGCCGTGGCGCCTGAGCCCGAGCTCCGCGAATTTCTTGCCCATGCGGCAGAGCATGAGCCGCGCCTCGTCNTTCATCTTGAAGAGCAGGAGGTCNCGGTCGGTCGCGCGGACGGCGTCATAGTCCCCATTGCGGNCCGCCCGGAACGCNAGCAAGGCGGCCACGCCGTCACTGAAGGCCGCCTGCGTGGCCACCGAGCGCGCATATTCCCGCAAGGTCGCGGCGTCATGCACGAGGCCGAGGTGCGCCGCGGTCTCGAGGCCGTTGGAAAAGGAGAAGGTCCCCACCGGAAAGGCGGAATCCGTCATCTGGATGAGCCGGAACAGGCCTTCCATGGAGGGGGCCGGCGCGTCCGCGGCCTTGGAGCCCGCTTCCTCAGTGCTCATGATGGTGCCCGTGGTGGTGGTCATGCCCGTGCTCATGTTCATGGTGATGGTCATGGTCATGCGGGTGCTCGTGGCTGCCGTGCGAGGCCCCGCCGAAGAGCCGGCGGATTTCGTGCGGCGCCATATAGGGGATGACCTCCCGGCCGGGCTGAAATTCGTAGCTCACGCCCTCGAGGTGATGGGTGTCCATGACCGAGAGCATGACCTTCTTGTCAACAGTGAGCGGCACATAAATCTTCGTGCCCTTGACCACCGCCGGCCAGTGCTGGTTGCCGATGGCGTGCCCGAGCTCGAGGCTGCGNCGGATGAGGGTCTCGGGGCTTTCGCCCACGAGGGAGGAAAGGTCGAGCACGAGCACCGGNTTGAGGTCCAGCTTCAGCGCCGCCACATGNCCCTTGTCGGCGTCGTAAAACACGATGTCGCCGTCCACCACCTGCGACTGGCGTTGCAGCGCGATGGGATATTCCGTGCCGCGTTCGCTNGTGGCGAGAAAGCGCGATTTCTGGGCCGTCCACTGGTCCAGCGGGATATATTCGATGTCGAGCCCGTCAAGGCGCTCTTTCCACTCNGGGTCGTGCAGGTTGCCGAGGATGCGGGTGCAGATTTCCATGAGGTGCGGGGGGTTCGNGTTGAGGGGGCGGCAAGCGCCGCCTGCGAAAAGGCCGGGGGCGCCCATGCGGACGCCCCCGGCAACAGGGCCTAGCTGAACCAGTAGAGCTGCGCGAGCGACAGCTCCTTGGCCGGCGGAACCGTGGCCAGGGTGCCGTTCACATAGACCTTGAAGGTCTCGGGATCGATCTCGATCTGCGGCATGGCGCCGTTGCGCACCATGTCGGCCTTGCCGATCTGGCGGCACCTGCGCACCGGGTAGAGGATATTGTCGGTGCGGAGCCTCTCCTCAAGGCCGGACTCCATGGCCGCCCTGGAGGTGAAGCGCACGCAGGTGCGGGGCATGGCCTTGCCGAAGCTGCCGTACATGGGCCGCATGATCTTGGGCTGCGGGGTGGGCAGGGAGGCGTTGCAGTCGCCCATGTTGGCCCAGTTGATGAGGCCGCCCTTGATGACGAGCTTGGGCTTGGTGGCGAAGAAGGCCGGCTCCCAGAGCACGAGGTCGGCCATCTTGCCCACTTCGATGGAGCCGAGCAAGTCGCTGAAGCCGTAGGTGATGGCCGGGTTGATGGTCACCTTGGCGAGATAGCGCAGCACGCGGAAGTTGTCGTTGCTGTCGCTGTCTTCGGGGAGCTTGCCGCGCACCTGCTTCATGTAGTCGGCCATCTGGAAGGCGCGCATGAAGGACTCGCCCACGCGGCCCATGGCCTGCGAGTCGGAGGAGACCATGGAGAGGATGCCGAGGTCATGGAACACGTTTTCGGCGGCCTGCGTCTCCGGGCGCACGCGGCTTTCGGCGAAGGCCACGTCCGAGGGGATGCCCGGGTTCAGGTTNTGGCAGACCATGATCATGTCGAAGAGTTCCGCCTCCGAGTTGATGCCGAANGGCAGGGTCGGGTTGGTGGAGGACGGAAGCACGTTGGCCATGGAGGCCACTTTCAGGAGGTCGGGGGCATGGCCGCCGCCCGCGCCTTCGGTGTGGTAGGTGTGGATGGCGCGGCCGTCGATGGCGGCGATGGAATCTTCCACATAGCCGTTTTCATTGAGCGTGTCGGTGTGGATGGCGACCTGCACGTCCATCTGCTCGGCCACGGTGAGGGCCTTGCGGATGACGGCGCAGGTGGCGCCCCAGTCCTCGTGGACCTTGAAGCCGCAGCAGCCGGCCACGATCTGCTCTTCCAGGGTGTCGATGACGCTGGAATTGCCCTTGCCGAGGAAGCCCATGTTGATGGGCAGGCCCTCGGAGGCCTCGAGCATCTTCTGCACGTTCCACACGCCGGAGGTGATGGTGGTGCCGTTGGAGCCGTCCGTGGGTCCGATGCCGCCGCCGATGAGGGTGGTGATGCCGTTGGAGAGGCAGTTGTAGGCCTGCTGCGGGGCCACCATGTGCACGTGGCCGTCAATGGCCGCGGCCGTCAGGATGCAGTGCTCGCCCGAGATGGCGTCCGTGGAGGGGCCGGTGCAGAGGGTGGGGGTGACGCCGTCCATGACGTTGGGGTTGCCGGCCTTGCCGATGCCCGCGATCTTGCCGTCCTTCACGCCCACGTCGGCCTTGATGACGCCGAGCACGGGGTCGATGATGGTGACGTTGGTGATGACGAGGTCGAGGGAGCCGCCCTTGGTGGTAATCTCATTGGCCGTGCCCATGCCGTCGCGCAGGGTCTTGCCGCCGCCGTAGACCGTCTCGTCGCCGTAGACGCGCAGGTCCTTCTCGATCTCCACATAGAGCTGGGTGTTGCCGAGGCGGACCTTGTCGCCAGTGGTGGGGCCGAAAAGGTCGTTATTCTGTTTCCTGGAAATGACTGCCATTTTTTACTTCCCCCCCTTGGCCTTGGCNGANAGTTCGGCCTCGTTCACTTCGGACTCGGCCTCGGACTCGGAGACCGACTTGAAGCCCATGACCGCCATCTTCTTGAACGCGCGGATGCGCACCGGGTAGTAGGTGGGCGTGTCCTCAAGGCCGGTGTAGCCGTCGGTGAGGTCGTTGAAGCCGATGACCCGGCGCTTGCCGCCGAAGGCCACGAGCTCCACTTCCTTCTCCTCGCCGGGCTCGAAGCGGATGGCCGTGGTGGCCGGGATGTTCAGGTGCTTGCCGAAGGCCGCCTGCCGGTCGAATTCGAGGTAGCGGTTCACTTCGAAGAAGTGGAAATGGCTGCCCACCTGCACCGGGCGGTCGCCCGTGTTGTGCACCACCACCTTGGCGGTGCGGCGGTTGGCATTGTAGGTGATGTCGCCGTCGGCAAGGATGACGCCGCCCACCGGGCACGGGGTCTTGGGGGCGAAGCCCGGCGTCTTGGGGTAGTCAATGGGGGGCGTGCCCTGAAAGACGCCCTGCGGGGTCGAATACGACTGGGNGGTTTTGGAATCTGCCACGTCAACACCCTCTACTTGATGGGTTGATGGATGGAAACGAGCCTGGAGCCGTCGGTGAACACGGCCTCCACCTGGAGCAGGGTGATCATGTCGGCCACGCCTTCCATGACCTGTTCCTTCTTGAGCACCTGCGCGGAATCGTGCATGACCTCTTCAACGGTCTTGCCCTCGCGCGCGCCTTCCAGCGCGGCGGAGGTGATGTAGGCGACCGCCTCGGGGTAGTTGAGCTTCAGCCCTTTCTTGAGCCTGCGCTCGGCGATGATGCCCATGGAAAGCAGCAGGACCTTGTCCTGCTCTCTGGGGGTCAAATGCATTGTGATCTCCTCCTTTCTGTTGGCAACAAAAACGGGACGGAACACATGNGNGACCATGCCCTGNCGCTGCCTGNANNGNAGAACNCAGGNNGAGGAGGNAGTGTCNGGACAAAANCCTTGTATAACTACGCAAAAAGCATACGCCTTTTTTTGGGGAGTGGCAACCGCTTTTCCCGCGCTTCTCCCGAAACGGGCGCTTGCGGCGCAAAAGCGCCCCCTTTCGCAGATGAGCTTTCTTTCACATGTGCAATTTTGCAACCTCATGAACCTGAAACCGGCCCGCGCGGCGCACGGCGCGCCCCCCCCTAAGAGAAAATTGCGTTCCCCGCGGCCCACGGGCGCTTCACTGCCGCATCTCCGCTGACACTTTCCCGGGTTCCTCCTGCTAAGGGCAGCCCTCCCCGCACATTTCCCCATGCCGGATGCCTGGACCTGGCCCGCCGCCTCCGCGCAGCCTGCTCCCCGGGCCCCGGCGGGCAGGAATTTTCCGCAAGCCAGCTATTGCCGGCCCGAGCCTCTTGACAGCCCTTGTGCTCGATGCCACAAAGACCTCATCCTATAATGTCAACATTTGACGGTTGACATTAGGCAGAACGCGGCTGATGGCCACGGGCCGCCAACCTTTTCCCGGGCGTCGCCCGGAAGGTGTGAAAAGGAGAGTTTATGAGCGAGAAAAAACGCATGAGCCTGCCCGTGCAGATGGGCATCGGCATGGTGCTGGGCGTCCTCGCGGGTGCCGTGGCCCCGGCCGTCGGCTTTGACGCCCAGTGGTTCCGGCCCTTCGGTCAGCTCTTCATCAACCTCGTGCGCATGGTGGTGGTGCCGCTCGTCTTTGCGACGCTGGTGGCGGGCGCGGCCAGTGTGGGCGACGTGGGGCGACTCGGCCGCGTGGCCATCAAGACGCTCATCTACTATTTCGCCACCACGGCCATCGCCATCATCATCGGCCTCATCCTCGCCAACCTCTTCCAGCCGGGCATGGGCCTCGACCTCTCCACGGCCAATCTCCAGGCCAAGGAGGCCACACCGCCGCCGCTCGTGCAGGTGCTGCTCAACATCGTGCCCATCAATCCCATGGAGAGCCTCGCCAAGGGCACCATGCTCCAGATCATCTTCTTCGCCGTTCTGCTCGGCTTCTCCCTGAGCATCTGCGGCGAAAAGGTCAAGGTGGTCACGGACTTCTTCAACGGCATGGGCGAGGTCATGATTCGCCTCACCACCATCGTCATGCTCTACGCGCCCATCGGCGTGTTCGCCCTCATGGCCTTCACCGTGGCCTCGCACGGCCTCGCGGTGCTCCTGCCGCTCATCAAGCTCGTGATTATCATGTATGTGGCGTGCCTCTGCCAGATACTCATCGTGTATCTCCCCTGCGTGCGCTTCAGCGGGCTCAAGTCCGGGCAGTTCCTCAAGGGCATCAGCGAGCCGCTGCTTATCGCCTTCACCACCTGTTCCAGCGCGGCCGCCCTTTCCTCCAACCTCATCAGCGTGGAAAAGCTCGGCGCCTCGCGCAGCGTCTCCAGCTTCTCCATCCCGCTCGGCAACACCATCAACATGGACGGCGCGGCCATCTACATGGGCATTGTGGCACTTTTCGCGGCCGAGGTGTATGGCATCCCCATGACGCTCGACAAGCAGCTCGTCATCCTGCTCATGGCGCTTCTGGCCTCCATCGGCTCCATGGGCGTGCCGGGGGCGGCGCTTATCATGAGCACCATGGTCTTCACGCAGGTGGGCATCCCGCTGGAGGCCATCGCCCTGGTTGCGGGCGTTGACCGCATCATGGACATGGCCCGCACCACCATCAACGTCATGGGCGACGCCACAGGCGCCATCTTCGTCTCCAAGCTGGAGAACGACATGGACCCGGTGCGCGGCGCGGCCATGAAGGTTTAGCCCAGGAGTGTGACATGCGTACCTGCGGCATCCTCGGCGGCATGGGCCCCGAGGCCACCATCGACCTCATGCGCCGCGTGGTGGCCCACACCAGGGCCCAGGACGACGCCGACCATGTGCACCTCATCGTGGACAACAATCCCCAGGTGCCTTCGCGCATCAAGGTATTGCTGGAGGGCGGCGACGTCTCCCCTGGGCCGTGCCTTGCCGGCATGGCCCGCGGCCTCGAGGCCCAGGGGGCGGACTTTCTCTGCATCGCCTGCAATACCGCCCACAACTGGCGCGGGGAGGTGGCCCGCGCCGTGAGCATCCCGGTGCTCGACATGGTGGCCCTTGCCACGGCCGAGGCGGCGAAGCTCGCCCCGGGAGGCCGTGTGGGCATCCTGGCCTCGCCCGCCGTGCGCCTCACTGGCCTCTACGAGGCGCCCTCACGCGCCGAGGGCGTTACGCCCGTCTATGCCGACGAAGCGGAGGAAGCCCGCCTGCTCTCGGTCATCCGCGCCGTCAAGGCCGGGAACACCGGACCTGCCGTGCGCGCCGACCTCGCGTCCGTTGTGCGGCATATGGCCGACAAGGGGGCCGATGTGCTCGTGGCCGCCTGTACGGAGCTCGGTGTGCTCGGCGTGGAGGCCCCGGTGCCCGTGGTGGACGCCGCGGACGCGCTCGCCCGCGCCATCGTGCGTGAGGGAGCGGGCCCGGAGGCGCTGAAGGAGCCGGAAGACGCGGAGCCCTCGCCCAAATAGTCAACCAACGCGCGGGCCGTGGGCACGTACCACGGCCCGCGCAAGACACTCCAAGGAGGAGCAGAGAATGAACCTGGCACGTTTTCCCCGGCGCGGCTATGTGAAAGAACCCACGCCGCTGGAATTCCTTCCCGCGTTCAGCAAGGCGCTGGGCGACAAGATCAAGCTCTGGATCAAGCGCGACGACCTTTTGCCCGGCGCGGGCGGCGGCAACAAGACCCGCAAGCTCGACTTCACCATCGCGGACGCCCTCGCCAAGGGCGCGGACACCATCATCACCTGCGGGGCCGTCCAGTCCAACCACTGCCGCCTCACCCTGGCCTGGGCCGTGCATGAAGGCCTCGACTGCCACCTCGTGCTCGAGGAACGCGTGCCCAAGAGCTACAGGCCCGACGCCTCGGGCAACAACTTCCTCTACCAGCTCCTCGGCGTGAAGAGCATCACGGTTGTCCCCGGCGGCAGCAACATGATGGAGGAAATGGAAAAGGTGGCGATGAAGCTCCGCGCGGAGGGCAAGAAGCCCTACATCGTGCCGGGGGGCGCCTCCAACGCCGTGGGCGCGCTCGGCTATGTGGCCTGCGCGCAGGAGCTCATGGAGCAGATGTTCGCCAAAAAGCTCGATTTCGACCATATCGTCGTGCCCAGCGGCAGCGCTGGCACGCACGCGGGCTTCCTCTTCGGGATGCTCGGCTGCAACATGAACATCCCGGTGACGGGCATCGGCGTCAACCGCAAGAAGTCCGTGCAGGAGGACGCCGTGTATTCGCTCATGGAAAAGATCGGCGACTACACGGGCGCGCATTTCGACATGCCGCGCGACGCGGTGAAGGTCTTTGACGACTATGTGGGCCCCGGCTACTCGCTGCCCACGGACGCCATGGTGGAGGCCGTGACCATGCTCGCCCGCACCGAGAGCATCCTCCTCGACCCGGTGTATTCCGGCAAGGCCATGTCCGGCCTCATGGACCTCACGCGCAAGGGCTACTTCCCCGAAGGCGCCAAGGTGCTCTTCCTGCACACGGGCGGGTCTCCCGCGCTCTTCGCTTACGAGGACACCTTCCGCAAGGCCTGGCAGGATTGACACAACCGGGGGGTGGCGCTACCTCATTGCTTTCACAGGAGGAGCGCCGCCCTTGTCCCAAATCAAGACCTATGCCGAGCAGGCCACGGCCTATATCAAGCAATGCCTGCTGGACGGCACGCTTGCCCCCGGCGATCCCCTCCGCGAAACCGAGATTGCGCGGCATCTCGGCATCAGCCGCGGGCCCGTGCGCGAGGCCCTGCAAAGCCTGCTTTTGCAGGGGCTCGTCACCGGGGAGCCGCAAAAGACGCGCTGCATCCGGCACCTCACCCTCCAGGAAATTGAGGACAGCTACTGCCTCGGCGGCACGCTGGAGGGGGCCTGCATCGTCCAGTCGCTGGAACGCTGGGACGACGCGGCGCTCGCGTCGGTGCGGGACATCCTGGCGGAAATGGAGCGCCAGAGCAAAACGGCCCCCGGCCTCGCGGCCCTGAGCCAGATCGACGACGCCTTCCACGACGCCCTGCTGGCGCCGTGCCGCAACCGCCTCATGGTGGACATTGCGCGCAATTCCTGCGCGCACATTTCCAAGTTCCTCTATTACCGGTGCTGGGACACCCTCTTCTCCCCCGGCGAATTTTATGAGCGCCACGCCGTGCTCTACGAAGCCGTGGCGAGCCGCGAGCCCGCCACCATCGAGCGCGCCCTGCTGGACCACTACGCCGAATCGGGCCGCCGCCTGGGCCTTGTCTGCGGCAAGCAGGAAGGCTAGGGCCGGCCATGCCGGCGACCTCGCCACAGGGCGGCCGCTTCAGGGGCTATGTGTTCGCGGCGCTGGCCGCGGCCTTTTACGGCACGAACCCCCTCTTCGCCGTGCCGCTCTACGGCAGCATGGACGCGGTCTCGGTGCTCGTTTTCCGCTATCTGCTCGGCATCCCGCTCTTGGCGGCCATCATCGTCGGCCGCTCGCAGAGGCTGCTGCCCCTCACGGGCGAGGCCCTGCCGCTGGCCGTCTCCGGCGTCATCATGGGCCTTTCCTCGCTGGCGCTCTACGAGGCCTACCGCTTCATGAACGCGGGCCTCGCCTCCACCCTGCTCTTCATGTACCCGGTTCTGACCTCCCTGCTCATGACCCTGTTTTTCCACGAGAAGTTCCGGCCCCTCACCGGCGTGTGCCTCGCCCTCGCCGGAGCGGGCCTTGTGCTGCTCATGCAGCCCGCCGAGGGCGCGGGCGTCAACGTGACGGGCTTTGTGCTCATCTTTCTCTCCTCCCTCACCTATGCCGTGTACCTCGTCATGGTGAAGGTCTCGCGGGCGCTCGCGCTCATCCCGCCCGTGCGCTCCCTGCTCTGGCAGCTCTTGTTCGGGGGCCTCGTGTTCGTCGCCATCCTGCCGTGGAGCGGCGGCCTCACCCTGCCGGGCAGCTTTTTCGCCTGGGCCAATGTGGCCTCGCTGGCGCTCTTCCCCACCGTGCTCTCGCTCATTTTCACGCTCAGGGCCATCGCCGCCATCGGGCCCACGCCCACGGCCATTTTCGGCGCGCTCGAGCCGGTCACGGCCGTGAGCCTTTCCCTTCTCTTTCTTGGCGAGAGCATCACAGGGCGGGAAATCTTCGGCGGCTGCCTCATCGTGGCGGCGACCCTGCTGGTGGTGGCCGGAGGCCGCGAAAACGCGCGCTGAGGCGCGAAAGCGCAGCACACTTCAAGGAGGCCGCGCATGGACGCACGTTTGCTGTCATTGAACTACAATCTTGTGAAGGAGCTTTTCGCGCAAAGGCGCATCTCCTGGTTCCGGCGCGGCGGCCCGGTGGACGATGCGGGCGCCGTGCTGGAACTGCCCCTCTCTGTCCGCATCGAGCCCTATACCCTGTTCATCACAGCCGGGGGCCTCTGGTCCATGGGCGCCTTTTCCTATTCGCAGTCGAGCCTGCCCCCGGAGACGGAGATGGGCCGCTATTGCTCCATTTCCAACGCGGTCACGGCCTTCAATTCGGAGCATCCGGTGGAGTGGGTCTCGGTGTCGCCCTTTTCCTATGATCCCGACGCGGCGCCCATTTTCCGGCAGGCCATCGAGGATTCCCCGTTGGGGGCGCGCTACCGGCCCAGGCGCTACGATGACCGCGCGCACGCGCCCATCCGCATGGGCCACGATGTCTGGATTGGCCAGCATGTGCAGCTCAAGAAGGGCATCAGCATCGGCAACGGGGCGGTCATCGCCGCGGGCGCGGTGGTGACGAAGGATGTGGAGCCTTACGCCATCGTGGGCGGCGTGCCCGCGCGCCGCCTGCGGATGCGCTTTGACGAGGAAACGGTGGAGCGCCTGGAGCGCGTGCGCTGGTGGGATTACAATTTCACGGAATTTTACGGGCTGGACCCGGCGCGGCCAGAACGCTTCCTCGACGGCCTCGAGGAGCGGATCGCCGGCGGCAAGGTGCGCCCCTACCGCCCGGAGCCCCTGACCCTGCGCACCATCAGGGACTGGCTGGACGGGTCCCGGCAGGGCTGAGGCAGCCCTCAGAGCGAGGCCATGAAGCCGCCGTCCACAAAGAGGATTTGCCCGGTGACGAAGTCGGCCGCGCGGGAAGCGAGGAAGGCCGCCACGCTCCCCACCTCGTCCACCGTGCCCCAGCGCTTCGCTGGCGTGTGGCGCATGATGTAGCCGTTGAGCCCGGCATCCGCCATGAGGGGCTTGTTCATGTCCGTGGCGATGAAGCCGGGCGCGATACCGTTGACCTGGATATTATACTGTGCCCATTCCGTGGCCAGCGCGCGCGTGAGCTGGCGCACCGCCCCCTTGGCCGCGGCATAGGGCGCGATGCCGGGCCGGGCGATCTCGCTCATGAGCGAACAGAGGTTGATGACCTTGCCGCCGTGGGCCTTGAGCAGGGGGAGCGCCGCGCGGCACACGCGGAAAACGCCCGTCACGTCGGTGTCAAGCATTTGCTGCCAGAGTTCGTCGGGCATCTCCTCCACGGGCGCGCGCAAGTTGATGCCCGCATTGTTGACGAGGATATGGACGCCGCCCTGGCTTTCGATGGCGCGCATGGCGGCGTCCACGCTTTCCTGCCTGGTCACGTCGCAGGGGATGCCCTCGATGCGCCGCTCCGGGAAGGCCTGGCGCAATTCCGCCACCGCGGCGTCGAGCCCCTCGCGGTGCACGGCCGAGAGCCGGAGGTCCGCGCCCTGCCGGGCCAGCGCGCGGGCGATGCCGAGGCCGATGCCGCGGCTCGAGCCGGTGATGAAGGCGATTTTGCCGTTGAGCGAAAACATGCGGCCTCCTTATGTGACTCTCTTCCCTGCCAACAAGTCCAAAGAGAGAACTTCCTTAAGTCCGTCTGGAGCGAAGCGGAAGACGGGTGCTGGTGCCGGAAGAATCCTAAAAAATAAGATTTTTTGCTGCTTGCAAGGAAGATAAAAATTTCCGCAGGGAGTGTACTCAGGTACTCGACCAAGGAAATTTTTCTCTGACGCAGCAAGCAGC
>JAAUYX010000068.1 GCA_014804905.1 Desulfovibrio sp.
ACCGTGGCCTGCGAAAGCCCGGTCTTGCGGCTCACGTCCGCCAGCGTCACCCTGCGGCTCATGCTTCGGCCATCAACAAAAGTTAATCCTGCTCAAGGCCGTACTTGCGCAGCTTGTTGTGCAGGGTGGCCCGCGTGATGCCGAGGCGGCGGGCGGCCTCGCTCTTGTTGTCCCCGGTCTGGCGCATGGTGTCCTCGATGGCGAGGCGCTCCACGTCCTCAAGCGCCATGCCGGCGAGCGAGATGGCCTCGGCCGTTTCCGGGGCCTCCTCCGGTTCCGGGGCCTGGGCCACGGTGTCCGGCAGTTCCGCGGGGGTCACGAGGTCGCCGCAGCAGAGGATGACCGCGCGCTCCACGGCGTTTTCCAGCTCGCGCACATTGCCGGGCCAGCGGTAGCGCCGCATGCTGTCCAGCGCCTGCGGCGAAAAGCCCTTGATGCTCTTGCGGTTGCGCTCGGCGAAGCGCTGGAGGAAATAGGCCGCGAGCAGGGGGATGTCGTCCCCGCGCTGGCGCAGGGCCGGCACCTCGATGGAAATGACATTGAGGCGGAAAAAGAGGTCCTCGCGGAAGCGCTTTTCCTGCGCCTCGCGCAGGAGGTTGCGGTTGGTGGCCGCGATGACGCGCACATCCACGGTGATGGGGATGTCCGAGCCCACCCGCTGAATCTCGCCCTGCTGGAGCGCCCGGAGGAGCTTNGCCTGGAGCTGGAGCGGCATCTCGCCGATTTCGTCCAGAAAGAGCGTGCCGCCGTTGGCCTGCACGAAGCGGCCCTCGCGGCGGCGGTCCGCNCCGGTGAAGGCGCCCTTCTCGTGCCCGAAAAGCTCCGANTCCAGCAGGGTCTCGGTNAGNGCNGCGCAGTTCACCGTCACGAGCGGCTTGTCGGCCCGTGCGCTCGCCGTGTGCAGGGCGCGGGCCACAAGCTCCTTGCCCGTGCCCGACTCCCCGGTGATGAGCACCGTGGCCTCGGTGGGGGCCACGGTCTCGATGAAGCCGAGCATCCGCTTGAGCTGGTCGCTCCTGCCGATGATTTCCTGGCTGGACGCGGCCTCGGAGAGCTGGCGGCGCAATTCGCGGTTTTCCACGCTGTGCTGNGAGCGCTCGATGGCCTGCTCCAGCGTTTCGCGCAAAAGGTCGAAATCCAGCGGCTTGACGAGATAGTCATAGGCGCCGANGCGCAGGGCGTCCACNGCNGTCTCCACCGAGGANNAGGCGGTCATCAGCACCACGGGNAGCGCCGGATTGTATTCCAGCATGGCCTTGAGCGCGTGGATGCCGTCCATGCGCGCCATGCGCACNTCCGAGAGCACCGCGTCGAAGGCCCGCTCGCGCACNCGCTCCACCGCCTCGTCGCCGTCCGTGGCCTCCTCNACGGTNAAACCCCAGGAGCGCAGCATGGTGCGAAGCATGCTGCGGTGGGCGTCGTCATCATCGACCACAAGAATGGAGCTTGCCAAGCCTNCCTCCTTCTGCCGCGTTGCGGGTATAAAAGGCTCTGTCGTGCACTGTGGTGGATAANGCAGCCGCTGCCGCCCTGCCCAAAAAACCGCGCNGCCCCCTAGCGGCCGCTGTCATGCTCCTCTTCCGGGGCCAGCGGCANCCAGATGCGGAAGATGGTCTCGCCGGGCTTGCCGCCCTTGGCCTCGCGCGAGCTNACGCTGATGCGCCCGCCGTGGGCCGTGACGAGCTTGTGCACGAGCGGCAGCCCNAGGCCCGTGCCGCTGCCCTTGGTGGTGAAATACGGGTCAAAGATGTGGTCCAGCGTGTCCGCGGACATGCCCGTGCCCGTGTCCCGCACCATGAGGCACACGCTGTTCTTGGCNCGCGCCACCGCGATGGTCAGCGTGCCCCCGTCCGGCATGGCGTCCAGCGCGTTGAGGCAGAGATTGAGCAGGGCCTGGCCGAGCCGNTCCATATCCACATACACCTTGGGCACGCGGCGCGAGGTGCGGCAGACGATGTCCACATGGCGCTCGGCCGCGTTCTGCCGGATGAGGCGCAGCACATGGGTCACGATGGCCCCGAGGTCCACGGAGCCCGGCTTCACNTAGCTCGGCCGCGAAAGCCCGAGCAGGTCGGTGATGACGCGGTTNAGGCGGTTGACCTCGCGCACCATGATGGAGGCGGCCTCGCGCTCCTCGCTGCCCTCGCTGAAGCGCTGGCGGAAATAGGTGGCGTAGCCCTTGATGGAGCTTAAGGGATTGCGCACCTCATGGGCCACGCCCGCGGCCATGGTGCCGATGGCGGCGAGCTTTTCGCGGCGGCGGACCTCCTCCTCCAGCTCGTGCACCTTGCCCTCGGCGCGGAACTGGCGACGGCGCGACTCCGTGGCGCGCTGGGCGAAGCTCACGGCGAGCAGGCAGAGCAGGCCCATGAGAAAGGTCACGATGCTCAAGGCCGTGGCGTAGCTGCGGTTCTGGCTGCGCGTGATTTCAAAGGGGGAGACGTCGAGCCCGAGNAAGNTGGTGGGCAGCGGCAAATCCGCGGGCCAGCTCTCGCGCCCGAGGAGAAAGTTGCGGTAGACCACAAAGACGCGGTGNCCCTCCATCATCATGGTGGTCCAGTGGGTCTCGTCGGCCGGGGCCAGCTCGGCCATGCTGCCCTCGTCGGCGTCCTCCCCCTGGATGCGCAGGGTCTCGCCGAGGCGCGTGCGCTCGCTGTGGGCCACGATGGTGCCGTCGGGCATGGTCACGGCCACGAACTCGATGTCCGGGCTGCGCGCCATTTCCTCCAGAAGCACCTGNAGGCGCACTCCGGTCTCGCCGCGCATCCCCGTGCGCAGGGAGCTCTCGAAGGCCATGATGAGCGAGGAGCCCTTCTCGGCGNGCAGGTTCGCCATGGCTTCCTCGCTGCGGCGGATGGAGAGCCAGGTCACGAGCGCCACCGCAAGGATGAGGATGAGGGCGGCGCTCCCGAGTATCCAGCCGAGCGGCATGGAAAGCGCAGGATTGAGCGGGGCCTTGCCGCCCACCACCAGGCGCGCGCTCCCCTGNNTGCCCTTGCGGCCAGACGTGGCGGANGNGCCGGACGCGCCGGACGCGGCCTCGGGCACGTCGTCGGCCTGCGCCGCGACCCAGGCGTCCCTGATGTGGCCCGCGCCCGAAAGCCCGGCCGCGGCCTCTTGCTCTCCTCTCATGGCTGAAGTATAGCCGTGGGCCGCCCGGCTGTCATCTCTCGGCGAGCCAACTTTTTCGGCAGATTTTCGCACGCTTCTTGCATAAGCCAATCAATGGCGCGGGACCGCCCGCGGCCTTGCCAAGGTTCCTGTCCACACCAAATCTTCCTTTTGCCGCATCCCTTACGGGACGACCGAAGAAGACCGTCATGTCCAAGCTGCCCCAAAGTCTCCTGCTTGCGGCCGTGCTGCTCGCCGCGGCCACCATACCCGATGCCTCCTCCACCGAGGCCGCGCCGCCGCGAGCCGCGCAATCCTCAAAAATCCTTGACGAAACCGACGGCCATGACCTCTCGCCGGAGCGCGAAGGCCGCTACACCCGCTCCGTCATCCGCTGGCTCGAGACCCTCCCGGCCCGGCAGCGGCAGCAGGCGCGCAAAATCCTCCAGGAGGCCCACCCCGGTGTGCATGTGCTGCGCGTGCGCATCCGGGAGACCAAGGCCCGGCTGGAGCGCCTCGCCTTCGACAGCGATACCCCCACGGACACCCTGCCGCGCCTGGGGCTGGAGCTCCAGATGCTCCGCAACCGGCTGCGCAAGCGCCTGCAGGAGATCACCGACCAGTTGCGTACCGAGGTGGGCGTGCCCATGGGCTCCATCGCCGAGGAAGGGTACTGGCTCAATCCCGGCAGCGACGAGGCCCCGGCCCGCACCGGCACACCCGTCTCCGCGCCCGCCGGGCGCTGAAGCGGCGCAAGGACGCTCTCCGGCCCGGCTGCCGCCGGCCTTTTCCTTAAGAGAGAGTATCACAAGACGCCCCGCGGGGCGCCAGACTGAGGCCAAACCCCGCTTTGCGGGGTTTGTGCCGTCTAAGCCGCAAAGCGGCTTGACGGTAAGGCACGAAAATCGCTCGCTTAACGGCACAGCAGAGCTGCGACCGCCTCGCAATTTTCGGGGCTGCTGACTTTGTCAGCAGCCAAAAGACGCCCCGCGGGGCGTCTTTTGATTTAATGGGCCCGAATCCCGCAGCGGCATCCCCGCCGTCGGCCCCGACCACCCGCAGCCTCACCCCACTCCACAAGGCGCCCCCCGGCTGCCTCATTTCTGAACACATGGATGATATTTTTACAGGCCCTTTGGACAGATGTATAAAAACCATACAACGCGCCCCTTTCCCCCACCCCGTGCAGGGGGCACAAAAATAAAAACTCCTTCACTATCAATGGGTTATCTGCTGAAATCAGCGTTGGCACGCGGGTTGCTATAAGAAAGGACAAGAGCGCACCGGAACGGGGCGCGAGAAAAACTGAAGAGAGCTTGAAAGAAACCCGGGACCCACCAAGGCCCAAGCGGCCCGGAGACCGGACAAGATATATCGTGGATCCCGGGCACGGGCCCGGAGCCCCCCAAAACTCTTTTACTCCGCCACCGGCGGTCAACATATAGGCAGACCAGCGAGGCGCGCATGAAGCAAATTTCCGCAGCGTCCTGAGCCCCCATCAGGGACGCGGCGATTTTACCCCCCAACCTTCCTCCCTTACAGAACACTCTCTGAACCCCCATCAGAACATCCTCCCTCCCTGCGGCCACCGTCCCCCCGGTGGCCGCACCTTCTTTAACCATCATTAGTTGAAAAATTAGGGCAGCGCCCTTTGTGGGCGCTGCCCTAATTTTTCAACCTTACGCGCTGGCGTTTCGCGGAAAAAACGTGGTTTTTCCGCTCACTTTCGCGCGGGCGCCCCTCCGGGGCGCCTTGTACAGCCTCTGCTCGGGGGGAAGAAGCGACTTGAAAAGTTTTCAACCTTATGCGCTGGCGTTTCGCGAGGCGCGGCCTTTCCGCTTACTTTCGCGCGGGCGCCCCTCCGGGGCGCCTTGTACAGCCTCTGCTCGGGAGTAGAGGCAACTTGAAAATTTTTCAACCTTACGCGCTGGCGTTTCGCGAGGCGCGGCCCTCCACTCAGTTTTTGAGCACTTCGCAGTCATCCTCAAGCCGCAGGCGCAGCAAAGACCCCGGTCCAAAACGCACGTTCACAATGCCCAAAGCCTCCCAATGCTCGCGCAATTCCCCGGCATCGCCCCAAAAATGCCCCTGCGTGAAGGCCGGGACCTCCAAAAAAACGCTGGCGCCCGGCTGGGGAAATCCCAGTCCGGCCGCCAGCTCCTGCACGGCCAGCAGCAGGGCCCGCCCCAGCACGCGGGAGCCCAGCGCCGGATGCCAGGGCCCGGCGAGCAGCGCCCGCGCCAAATTCTCCCCCGGCGCCACGCCCATACGCAGCACCGCGGCCCCGGCCTTATGGGCCAGAAGCCAGCCTTGCGCCAGGGTTTGCAGCGTGGCCTCCATCTCCCAGGGCGCATAGGCCCCGGCGCGCCAGAGGGCGGCGAGGCCCGTCCCCTCAAGCACGAGGCAGGGATAGAAGCGCAGCGCCCGCGCACCCAGGGTCAGGGCCGTCCGCACATCCGCAAGAAAATTCTCCGGGGCGTTTCCCGGCATTCCCGGCAGGAGCTGGACCACAAGGTTCATCCCCGAAGCGGCCACCCGGGCGCAGGCCGCCTGCGCCTCTGCCCCCGTGTATCCCCGCGCCGTGCTGCGCAGGGCCGCATCGGCGAAGCTCTGCACGCCCAGTTCCACCGTGGCGCAGCCCGCGGCGGCGAGCCGCCTGAGAATGGCCGCGTCCACGGCATCCGGCCGCGTGGAGCAACGAAAAGCGCTGATGAGCCCGGCGCGCCGGGCTTTTTCGGCAAAATTCAGGCAGGACTCGAGCGCCCCTTCGGGAAGGGCGGTGAAGGTGCCCCCGTAAAAGGCGAGCTCGGCAGGGGGAAGGCCGCGGTCGCCGCGCCCCTCAAGCTGCACGCGCGCCGCGGCGAGCAGGTCCCGCAGGGCTGCGCTTGCCGCCACGCCCGTCTGCGCCTCCTGCGCGCAAAACAGGCAGCGCCGGGGGCAGCCGAAATGCGGCATGAACACGGGCACGATGGCGGGCCCAGGCGTGGGCGCGGGCCACGGCATGGCCACGAAGCGCGCGCCCTGGGACCGGGAAGCGGTGGTCATGAGGCGAACGTCCCCCCAGGGAGCCGGGCCCGGGGCAAGCTCACACCCGACCGGCCGCCGACAAGAAAGCGCTTGCCCCTTGCGGGCATTGCGCGTATTTTCCTACAAGAAATCTCTGCCCGTGGGAAGCGGCGCGGCCCTCCCGATATTGGCAGCCAGGGCGATGCAATGTGGAACACGGGGCAGGATGTGGAGAACCTGCCATGAAAAAAACACTTACTAAAGCGGACATTGTGGAGGCCATCTACGAAGAGACCGACAAGAACCGCGTCGATGTGAAACAGGTGGTGGAGAAGCTGCTCGAGATCATGAAGGAAGCCATCAAGAAGGACGGCTCCCTGCTCATCAGCGGCTTCGGCAAGTTCGAGTGCTACGAAAAGGCCTCGCGCAAGGGGCGCAACCCCCAGACAGACGAGACCATCACCCTGCCGCCGCGCAAAGTCATGGTCTTCCGCCTCTCCCGCAAGTTCCGCGCGGAACTCAATGCCTGAAACCAGAAGGCCGTACCGGATGCCCGGTGCGGCCTTCCGCCTTTTTCGACTGACATGTCGGCTCCGCAGGGGCCACCCATGCGCAAAAAAAGCCGCCCCGACTCCACGGAGCGGCTTTTCGGCCAAATTTTTCAGCCGGACGGCTTACGCCACCACGTCGAGCTTGGCGCCGATGCCCTCGGCCGCGAGGCCCTGGCTGCGGAGCATCTGCTCCATTTCCGCGCCTTTTTCCAGCGAGCCGTTGATGAGGTTCGCGGTCATGCTGGCCTGAAAATTCATGGCCTCTTTCGTGACGGCCACGCTCATGCCCATCTGCACGTCATCCATGACATCCTCCTGCCGCGCTCCGGCGGCGCTTTGGGGGTTTTTCCTGCTTTTCGGCAGCCCGGCGCGAAACTTTAGGGCAGGCCGTAGCCCGTCCGCGGGAGTTGCGGGCCAGTGGTCTGCCGTGTACATAAGCGAAAGCTCTCCATGCACAGATAGCGAGCTTCCTTATTCCGCCTGGAGCGAAGCGGAAGGCGGGTGCTCGTGCCGGAAGAATCCTAAAAAATAAGATTTTTAGGTTCCGGCGCGCTAGCCGTCGGCGAGCCTGCGAGCCTTACGGATAGCGACAGTGGCAGCGTTGGCTGACCGAAGTGGTAACTAACTGCTGTCTTCATCCGTAGCTTCCTTCGTCGCAACGGCTGAAGCAAGGAAGATAAAAATTTCCGAAGGGAGTGTACTCAAGTACTCGACCGAGGAAATTTTTCTCTGACGCAGCCGGAACCTAAAAGGCTGTTTTTGACGGATAATTTCGGCATTAGGGATGCCCCACACAGCACAGCTCCGTCCAACCGACCCAACTGCGAACAAACTCCAAAGAGCAGGACACCCCATGCCCCACTCCCACGGCGCAAGCCCCGCCATCTCCACCCTTGACGCGGTGACGGACAGCCTCTGCCGCCCCGAATCGCTGGACGCGGTCTGGCATCTCCAGGCGCACGGCGCGGCCATGCCCTCGCTGGAGGCCTTGCGCGAGATCATGGGCCGCCTCAGGGCCGCCATCTTCCCCGGCTATTTCGGGCCCGTGCGCGTGGGGCGCGATTCCCTGCGCTTTCACCTCGCCGCCAATCTCGACACCATCCTGCGCAAGCTCGGCGAGCAGGTGGTGAGCGGCCTCTGCTTCGACTGCGGCGACGGCGAGGCCGACGCCCTGCGCGACCCCTGCGCCCGCTGCGAGGAGCGGGGCCGGGAGGCCGCGCTGGCCTTCATGGCGCGGCTCCCCGAAATCCGCCGCCTGCTCGCGGGCGACGCCGTGGCCGCATACGAGGGCGACCCGGCCGCGAAAAGCCCCGGCGAGACCATCTTCTGCTATCCCTCGCTCACCGCCATGTTCCACCACCGCGTGGCGCACGAGCTCTACCTGCTCAGGGTGCCGCTCATCCCGCGCATCATCGCGGAGATGGCCCACTCGGCCACGGGCATCGACATCCACCCGGGGGCCACCATCGGCGAGGAATTCTTCATCGACCACGGGACGGGCGTGGTCATCGGCGAGACCTGCGTCATCGGGCGCGGCTGCCGCCTCTACCAGGGCGTGACCCTCGGCGCGCTCTCCTTCCCCAAGAACCCGGACGGCACGCTCACCAAGGGCATCCCGCGGCATCCCGTGCTCTGCGACAACGTGACCGTGTACGCCGGGGCCACCATCCTCGGGCGCGTCACCATCGGCGAGGGCGCGGTCATCGGCGGCAATGTGTGGATAACGGAGGACGTGCCGCCGGGCGCGCATATCTCCCAGAAGGACATGAGCCGGGAAGGCAGGAGGAAAGGATGCTGATGCGCAAGCGGGGGCGCGTCGTTGCGGGCGCGCTGGCGGTCATCCTCGTCTGCGCGCTGCTCGCGGCCTGCGCCGGGCAGGGCATCGAGGTCAGGCCCCGCGGGCAAGCCGTGGTCAGCGTGGGCACGGGCAGCCGCTGAACTGCGGGGGAATGTTCTAATAGCGCAGCAGATAAATATTCCTTAATTCCGTCTGGAGCGAAGCGGAAGACGGGTGCTAGTGCCGGAAGAATCCTAAAAAATAAGATTTTTTGGTTCCGACAAGGAAGATAAAAATTTCCGAAGGGAGTGTACTTAAGTACTCGACCGAGGAAATTTTTCTCTGACGCAGTCGGAACCAAAAAGGCTGTTTTTGACGGATAATTTCGGCATTACATACACCGCACAGCTACATCATCAGCGCAAAAATATACTAAAGCAAGCCAGAGGCCACACCGCCCTCAGCGCGTCTCGCGCCCCAGCGCCCCGCGGGCCTCGTGGTACACGGCCGGGACCATGTACATGAGGCTCATCTGGCCGTGGGTGGGCGCGTACTGCGTGGCCACAAGGGTGGAGCCGAGGTTCCAGAGACGCGAGTCCTCGCCCTCGCCCGCCGAGGGCGCCCCGAAGCGGCCCTCCACCATCTTGAGGATGGCCTCGGCGCGGGCCTTGTCCGGCGCGGGATAGTCTATCTTGATGAAGGCGAGCGGCGCGTCCTTGCCGCGACCGTAGCAGATGGCCATTTCCGTGGCGCCCGGCACGACGCGGGCGGCGTCGTAGGTGTCGCAGATGCGCGCGTCGACCTCGCTGCGCGGCGTGGCCCCGGCCTTGCGCAAGGTGTCGCGCATCCCGGCGCGCGTGGCCGTGTCCAGCTTCTGCCCGAAGAGCACCGCGGGCTCCTTCCCCTCCCCGGCCATGAGCCTGAGCTCCTCGATGGCCGGCTTCAGGCCCTCCATGGCCGCCGCATAGAGCAAAAGGCTCGCCCGCTGCGGATTGGCGGCCACGCCCCGGCCCACGCGGTAAAAGTGGCCGAGCCGCCCCAAGGCCTCGCGCTGCCCCTGGGCCGCCGCGCGGCTGTACCAGGCGGCGGCCGCCGCGTCGTCACGCGGAACGCCGCGCCCGTGCTCATAGAGAAAACCGAGATTGTACTGCGCCTCGGGCTGGCCCTGGCGGGCGGCAAGGTCGAACCAGCGGGCGGCCTCGGCCGGGTTGGCCTCCATGCCGCGGCCCTGCTCCAACATGCGGCCGTAATTGCTCATGCCCGAGGCATTGCCCGCCTCCGCGGCCTTGGCGAACCAGTGCAGCGCCCGGCCCGTGTCCGGCTCCACGCCCTGGCCCTGGTCATAGAGCACGCCGAGATTGTTCATGGCCTGGCCGTCGCCCTGTTCCGCGAGCTTCTCCCAGATGCCCCGCGCCGTGGCCACGTCCCCTGCGGCGAAGGCACGCGCCGCGTCCCCGGCGGGGCCTTCGGGCCACACCGGGGCCGGGGGCTGGGGGGCCGGTTCGGGCG